>NZ_JABBGL010000010.1:0-184698 GCF_012927365.1 Sphingobium sp. TB-6
CGGAGAAAGAGTGGAAAATGCCGCCGCGCGAGTGGAACATGGCGAAGGCGCAATTTGCCGTTCTCTTCGGCGAACGCTTCATCAGGGCCATGACGGCCTGATGGTCAACCGCCTCGCCGCACACGAACGTATGGCCCGCCCCGTTTGCAAGAGGATTTTACGTTGTTCTGATCAGTCTGCGTCAACGTATACGGTCTCATGGGTGAACCCATGGCCAAGATGGACATCCGCGCGATTGGGGCTCCATAAATTCCGCGGTATCAAGTACCGTTCGTGTGCTCGGGCTCTCCAAACGCCGGTCGACTGTCAGGCCATCTTCTCGATCCTTCCCGCAAACCTCTTTGGCCACCGCGCGCTGGCGTGCGGCCGATCTGATCAGGCAGCCATGCAAGCGTGCCCGCGTTCAAAGGACTGATCCTTGCGCAGGACAGCCCACGCGATCCGTGCCAGTTTGTTGGCCAGCGCCACCACGATAGCATTGCGATGTACGCCTCTCTCGATCATCGCCTTCAGCCAGTGACCGAGAGGCGTGTTGCTCTGGGATAAAGACGGCAACGCGGCTCTTGCACCGTGAATGAGCAGGGTACGCAAATAGGTGTTGCCGCGCTTGGTGATCCCGAACAATCGCGCCTTCCCTCCGGTGGTGTGCTGACGCGGGACAAGTCCCAGCCAGGCCCCCAGGTCCCGAGCTTTGGCAAAAGAGCTCGCATCGCCGACTGCCGCCACCAGCGCGGTAGCATTGAGGACACCGATTCCCGGCACCGATATGAGCCGGCGCATGCTTTCATCCTGGCGAGCCAACGCAACAAACTCCCCGTTCAGCGCGTCGATCCGTGCATTAAGCTCCTGCCATTCGGCACGCAAATCCGCGACCATTTGACGCATCCGCGACGATAGGCTTTCCTCCCCATCGCCCAGTAACGCATCCACGCCCATTTCCAGTTTGCGGCGACCGGCTGCAAAGATCACGCCGCGTTCGAGCAGGAAAGCCCGCAATTGGTTGATCAACATCGTACGTGATGCCACCAACCGCGAACGAGCTCGGTGCAGACTCTGAATATCCAGCTGCTCCTGGCTCTTGAGTTCGACAAACCGCATTGTCGGGCGCGACGCAGCTTCGGCGATCCCTTCGGCATCTCGATCATCGTTCTTCTGGGCTTTAATATAGGGGCGAACATATTCGGGCGACATTAGCCGGATCTCGTGTCCTTGCGCTGCGAACAGCCGCCCCAGATGATGCGCACCGCAGCACGCCTCCATCGCAATTACACAGGCTGGGAGCTTGCGCACATAGTCGATCAGACCCTGACGGCGCATTGATCGACGCACCACCACCGCGCCGTTACCGTCCACGCCTACCACACTGCAAACGTTCTTGCCCAGATCAACGCCAAGGATCACAATAGACATCGGTCCGCTCCTTTCCCTTTTCGAGCACCAGCATCATATCCGATGCCGGGGAAAAGGGGCGGGCCATTCCATAAATTCCTGACAGCCCCGAGAGCGGAGATCATTTCCGTCATCCCAGCGAAAGCTGGGATCTCAGGCGATAGCGCACGACCTGGCCTCACGAGATCTCAGCTTTCGCTGGGATGACGATTGTTGGCGTTCACTCCTGGCCATTTCCATCCTCAATGAAAATCCCGCGATTGCGGCAAGATCCGCACATTGCGCGGATGCCCTGAGGCACGTGCATGAGGCTTGCGAGAAGGCTCCTCCACACCTGTTTGCGAAAGCCGCCCCAACTCCACCGTCCGATCATGCACTCGGGCAGCCATCAGGTGGACGACTCCCTCCTTGCTGCGCTGCACTTCCCCTTCGACCAGCATCAGCCGCGACGCCATGACCGGCCGCCGCTGCATTTCGAACAATCGCGCCCAGAGCAGGATGTTGGTGATGCCCGTCTCATCCTCGATCGTAATGAAGACCGCATTGCCCTTGCCCGGCCGCTGTCGCACCAGCACCACGCCGGCCGTCTTCACCAGCGTCCCGTTTTTCACCGCCGATGTCTGCGCGCAGCTCAGCACGCCCTCCGCCGCGAAGACCGGGCGCAGGAATTGCATCGGATGCCCCTTGAGCGACAGCCGCGTCACCAGATAATCGGCCTCGACATGCTCTGATAACGCCATGGCGGGCAGCATCGCATCCGGCTCATCGCCCAGTTCCCGCGCCTTGGCCGCGGCGAACAGGGGTAATTCATCCGAAGGCGTCCGCCGCGCTTCCCAGAGGGCAGCCCGCCGGTCCTGCCCCAGCGACCGGCAGGCGTCGGCGTCCGCCAGCAACCGCAAGGCCCGCGCCGGCAATCCCGCCCGCCGCGCCAGATCCTCCATAGTGGCAAACAGCCCGTCCGCCCGCGCCGCGACCAGTTGCTTCGCCCAATCCTCGCGAAAACCATCCACCTGCCGTAAACCCAGCCGCAGCGCCAAGGCCCGCCCCTGCCCCTCGCCCCGCTTGCCGTGCCGCGATCGCAGCAACGGTTCGAGCGCATTGTCCCAGCCGCTCATGTTCACATCGACATCATGCACGGTGACGCCATGCTCCCGCGCATCCCGCACGAGTTGCGCCGGGGCATAGAAACCCATGGGCTGCGAATTCAGCAGCGCGCAGGCGAACACGGCGGGCTGGTGGCATTTGATCCAGGCCGAGACATAAACCAGCCGCGCGAAGGACAGCGCATGGCTTTCCGGAAAACCGTAACTGCCGAACCCCTCGATCTGCTTGAAGCAGCGCTGGGCGAACTCCGCCTCATAACCGCGCTCGACCATGCCCTTGATCATCTTCTCGCGAAAATGATGGATGGTGCCGACATTGCGGAATGTCGCCATGGCGCGACGGAGCCGGTTGGCGTCCACGTCGCTGAAATCGGCCGCAACGATCGCCAGCCGCATCGCCTGCTCCTGAAACAGCGGCACGCCCTTGGTCTTGTCGAGGATTTTTTCCAGCTCGTCCTTCGGCCCATGGTCCGGCGCGGGCGAGGGATAGGTCACCTTTTCCTCTCCACAGCGCCGGCGAAGATAGGGATGGACCATATCGCCCTCGATCGGCCCCGGACGGACGATCGCCACCTGGATGGTGAGGTCATAGAGGGTGCGCGGCTTCAGCCGTGGCAGCATGTTGATCTGCGCCCGGCTTTCCACCTGGAACACGCCGATGCTGTCGCCCTTGCACAGCATGTCGTAGACGGCATCGTCCTCCGCCTCCATATCGACCGTCAGTTGATGGTCGCCCAGCCCCTGCTCGCGCATCAGGTCGAAGGCCCGGCGGATGCAGCTCAGCATCCCCAGCGCCAGCACGTCGACCTTCATCAGGCCGAGGGCGTCGATGTCATCCTTGTCCCACTCGATGAAGCTGCGATCCTCCATCGCCGCATGGTGCAGCGGAACCGTCTCGTCGAGCCGGTTCTGGGTCAGCACGAAGCCGCCCACATGCTGCGACAAGTGACGCGGAAAAGGCCGATGCAGCAACTGGTCGACAATGGCCTTCAACTGCACGATCTGCGGATTGTCGAGCGCAAAGCCCGCCTCCACGATCCGCGCATCGCCCATGTCGCCGGAATAGCTGCCCCAAACCGTGCTGGACAGGCGCGTCGACACATCCTCGCTGAGGCCCAGCACCTTCGCCACTTCCCGCACGGCGCTGCGCGAACGGTAATGGATGACGGTCGCGGCGATCCCGGCGCGATGGCGGCCATAGCGCTCATAGATATATTGCATGACCTCCTCGCGCCGCTCATGCTCGAAATCAACGTCGATATCGGGCGGCTCGTTGCGCTCTTCGGATACGAAGCGGGAAAAGAGCAGGTCATGCTTGCGCGGATCGACGGAGGTCACGCCCAGCAGGAAGCAGACCATGCTGTTCGCCGCCGAACCCCGGCCCTGGCAGAGGATGCCCTTCGTCCGGGCAAAGGCCACGATGTCGTGAACGGTCAGGAAATAATAGGCATAGTTGCGCTTGGCGATCAGTTCGAATTCCTGCCGCAGCGATTCACGCACCTTCCGGGGAATGCGCGGACCATGGCGGGCATGGGCGGCCGACCAGGTCAGCTCCTCCAGCCATTGCTGCGCCGTCCAGCCCTCCGGCACCGGCTCATGGGGATATTCATAGGCAAGCTGGTCGAGCGTGAAATGCACCTGACTTAAGAAACGCCCGCTTTCCGCCACCGCCTCCGGACAATCACGGAACAGATGGGCGATTTCGGCAGGGCTATGGACATGCCTCTCCGCATTCGCCTCCAACAGGCGCCCTGCTTTGGCGATGCCAGTGCCTTCGCGGATGCAGCTCAGCACATCCTGCAAGGGACGCTGCGCTGGACTGGCATAGAGGGCGTCCATGGTCGCGAGCAAAGGCACGCCCGCCGCCGCCGAAAGCGCCTTGAACCGCGCCAGCCGCCGCGCATCCCGTCCATCCCGACCCAATGCCGCCCCCAGCCAGACCCGGCGCGGCGCCAAGCGCGACAATCGGACCAGAAGCCCCTCCAGATCGGCCGGAGGCGGCGGCGGCACAAGGCTGAGATGGCCCTGCCTGATCGCCTCCTTCGGCGGCCGGTCATCATAATCATACTCCACCGGCTTGCGATGCGCCGTCTGCTCGGTCGCGGTGGAACCGGGCATCACGATCAACAGCAGATCGTCGAGATAGGCGGTCAGATCCTCATAGCGCAGGATGCAGTCGCCCTTCACCGACCGGAGATTGCCGACGGTCAGCAATTTGGTGAGTTCGCCCCAGCCCCGCCGCGTCGCGGGATAGGCAACGATGTCCGGCGTGCCGTCGGCAAAGACCAGCCGCGCCCCGACGACCAGCCGCAGATCGGTCCGGCAGGCGCGCTCCTCTTCATCGCTGAGTTCCAACGGCTGGCCTGCTTCCTTGCGCGCTTCCAGCAGCGCCTCGCGCATCCGTTCGGGCCAGCGCTTGCGCGCGACATGGGCGCGGACCACGCCGGCGACCGTGTTGCGATCGGCAATACCCAGACCCTGAAGGCCCAGCATGATAGCACGCGTCACCATGTCCTGCGCATGGGACGCGCCGCGCAGGAAGGAGAAATTGGTCGCGGCCACCAATTCGGCAAAGGGTGGAGCCTCAGTCGGCGGGGATTGGCCCGGTGGTTTACGCCGCGCTTTCTCCCGCACGGCTTCCAGCGCCTCCTGCTCCCGCCGGTCGATGGATTTGGGTTTTGCCGGATCGGGTCCGCTGCCCCGTTTCATGCGAACAGGCCATGAATATACCAGCCCGGATGCACCGCTTCGATCCCGTAAAGCCCGTGGCGGAAAATCCAGTAGCGCCGCCCGCGTGCATCCTCGACCCGGTAATAGTCCCGCGTCAGCCCGACGCTTTCCCCCTCCAGCGCGCCGTCCTTGGCCGTCCACCATTCGGGCGCGATGCGTTCGGGGCCTTCATAGCGCGTCACTTCATGCAAAGCCCGCCGCCAACGGAAGCGATGCGGCGGGCCGTCGGGCACTTGCGCCACCACATCGATCGGCTGGGGCGGATCGAACAGATGCAGCGGGCGCAGGGGCGGGTCGCCTGCCTCCTGGCTTTGCGGCCAGTTCATGGGCGCGCGGCTTTCCATGGCGGGCAGGGCAAGCTGGGCCTGTTCGGGAATATGGCTGTCGCTTGGGTGAAGCCGCTGGATACGCGCCCGCCCCGCCCGGATCGACAGCCGGTCCACCAGCGCCGCGACGCTTTCTTCGCGACGCGCCTCTCCCCCTTCCAGCGCCAATTGCGTCGGCGCCATCGGTTCAGCCTGCGGCACGGTGAGGCGCAGCATGTCGAAGCCGAAACCGGGGTCAAGTGGATCGGACAGCGCATCGATCCGTTCCTGCACCAGCCGCATGATCGCGGGCGCATCGCGCACCGGCAGGCTGGTTTCGACCCGCAGCGGAAAGGCGAGGCCATCGCTGCGGAAGAACAGCGCTTCGAACCGCCTACCGCCTTGGCCGCGTTCACCGAGCCGCTCTCCCGCCTCCGCCGCCATCTCTTCCAGCACTTTCAGGGCAAAGGCGGTGCTGCCCATCGGTTCGGCAAAGCGCCGTTCGATCCGGATCGCCGGGCGCGACCGCCGGGGCGCAAGCGGCCGCCGCCCCAACCCAAGCAGGCCATGCAACGCATCCACCGCTTCCTCACCGAAGCGCGACGCCAGGATCGCCGCCGGTCGCGCCGCCAGATCGCCCACGGTACGCAGCCCCGCCCGGCGCAGCGCCACCACGCTTTCCTCCTCCAGCCGCAATGCCTCGACCGGCAGGCGCCGCAGCGCCGCATCCTCGTCCGCCGCAGCGCCGACCGAAAAACGGCACAGCGCATGGGCGCCCTCCGCCGTTCCGGCGAGGGCATGGCGCACCCGCATGCCATGGCGCTCCAGCCGCTCCGCCGCCTCCCGCGCCAGCATGTCCTCCCCGCCCCAAAGATGCGCGCAACCCGTAATGTCGAGCATCAGGCCGAAGGGGGAATCGAGCGCCGCAACCGGCGTATAGCGGGCGCAACCGTCGCACAGCCGCTCCAGCCAGTCCTGATCGCCATGGGGATCGGCATCGAACATACGCAGACCGGGTTCCCGCGCGCGGGCGTCGGCCAGCGTCATGCCGGGCGTCAGGCCCAGCGCCAGGGCATCGGCGTCCAGCGTCGCCAGCCGCATCGCGCCGCGCACCTGCTCGACGACGACCGCAGGCCCTTCGCCCTGCGCTGCCCAAAGGTCAGGCCGCGCGATCCGCAGCCGGTCGACCGGCAGGAACGGAAACCACAGCGCCAGATAGCGGCGCTTGCCGATCGCGTCCTCCGCCATCCTGTCTCCTGCCATCCTGTTCCCTGCCGCTCTGGCCAAGGTCATGGCGTTCATCGCGCCCACCTCCACTTTCTTCAAACATGCCCCGGCCATTGTCCCAGACCAGCCGCCAGCCGAGCCCATCCCGCCCCGCCCGCCGCCGCAACAGGCTGAGATCGAAGGCGCACATGCCCGGCCCGTTCCCCGGCACGGGCAGCGAAGGCGCAGCCGCCACGCGCCACCGCGTATCCGCCGCGCTCGGCACCGGATCGCCGCCCACCCGCAACATGAAGGCCGTCACGCCCGATGCCTCCGCCGCCAGCGCCAACCGCCGGCTGGCCGTCAGGTCGAGCAAGGGCGCGGAACCATGCAGTTCCACCACCAGCCCGCCCAAGGCCGGACAGCGCAGCGCATCCACCGCAGCGCGCAACAGCATCCCGTCATCGGCCATCACGCCGATCACCAGCCGCTCGGGATCGACTCCCAGCGCCGCCAGTCCCGGACCATAGGGCATGCCCCCTGCCCGCCCCGCCGCCGCCGTCCGCAGCCAGAGCAGAGGCGCATCCCCTGCCGCCAGCCGCGCCAGGATTAACGCCAATCCCGCCCCCGCCGCCGCTTCCTCCACCGCAGCGAAGAATTCATGCACCCGGCCACGCGCCAATCCGCCATCCAGCGCCTGATCGATCGCCGCATGGCCGGTTTCCACCCGCGCATGAGGCTGCGAGGCTGGAACGCCCTCCAGCGATGCAATATGCCGCCTGAGGGCGGCGAGGGACTTCACCGACTCGACCATATTGTTTGTTCCTGATTTGTTCTTTTCGACGCAATGACGGACGCTGTCAATTGAGCGTGGCGACCCGATCCAGAAAATGCGCAAGGCGGCGCATCTGCCGGTCCATCAAAGGTTCAAGGATGAGGCCGCCCGTTCGGCCACCGTCATCCCGGTCAGGATGAGGAGCTGATATCCCAAGGCCGATAATTGAACCGAAACCGACCTATTCGGCTTCCATAGACTTGTGCGCCCGGCGCTCTGCCACGAATTCGCTGATCGCCTGACCGCTGGCATTGAGCAGCGGATAGGTGCGCGCGTCGGACAACCAATCCGGGCGTCGGGCACCACTGCCGTAGAAAGTGTCGTAGACGAGGCTGAACGCCAGAAACACCAGAGTCGCGCCGATCAAGCCCTTGACCGCGCCGAAGCCCGCGCCCAGCACGCGGTCGACGGGACCGAGCACCGACTGGCGCGTGCGGCGGCCGATCGCATGGGCCAGCAGCTTGCCCGCGCCGAAGGTGATGCCGAACACCAGCGCGAAGGCGAGCACCGCCGCGCCGCTGGTGCTGCCGATGAAGGGTGTGACCAGCTCGGTGGCCGAAGCGTGGAACAGGCGGATTGCGAAGATCGCCAGCACCCAGGCGATCAGCGACAGGGTTTCCTGCACAAAGCCGCGCATCAGGCCGAAGATCGCACAACCGCCGATCAGGAGCAGGACGAGAATATCGATCGCGTTCATCGCGTTGCTGGCTATCCGCGCCCGAGCATCTGGTCAACAAGTTGCGCGAGGGCGCGATAGCCGCTGACGGAAATGCCCTTCACCCCATCGGCCACGGCGGCAGGCACGAAGGCGCGATTGAAGCCCAGCTTGGCAGCTTCGCGCAGGCGGAGCGGCGCATGGGCGACCGGGCGGATTTCGCCGGACAGCGCGATTTCACCGAAGAGAACGACGTCGGCGGGAACCGGGCGTTCCGACAGCGCGGACATCAGCGCGGCGGCGACGGCCAGGTCGGCGGCGGGGTCCGACAGGCGATAGCCGCCCGCGACGTTGAGATAGACTTCGCAGGTCGAGAAACTGAGCCCACAACGCGCCTCCAGCACGGCAAGCACCATGGCAAGCCGCCCGCTGTCCCACCCGACCACCGCACGGCGGGGGGTAGCGCCGCTGGAAAGGCGGACGACCAGCGCCTGTATCTCCACCAGCACCGGGCGCGTGCCTTCCAGCGCCGGAAAGACGGTGGCGCCTGTTACCGTTTCATCGCGGTGCGTCAGGAACAGGGCGGAAGGATTGCTCACCTCCTCCAGCCCCTCCGCCACCATGGCGAAGACGCCAATCTCGTCCGTGCCGCCGAAGCGGTTCTTGATCGCGCGCAAGATGCGATATTGATGGCTGCGTTCGCCCTCGAAGCTCAGCACCGTGTCGACCATATGTTCCAGCACGCGCGGTCCCGCGATGCTGCCATCCTTGGTGACATGGCCAACGAGAATCAGCGCCGTGCCGCGCTGCTTGGCGAAGCGGATCAGTTCCTGGCTGGAAGCGCGCACCTGGCTCACCGTGCCGGGCGCGCCTTCGATCAGGTCGCTGTGCATGGTCTGGATCGAATCGATGATGAGCAAGGCGGGCGGCGTTTCCTCTCCCAGCGTCGTCAAAATATCGCGGACGGAGGTGGCGCTGGCGAGTTGCACCGGGGCATTGCCCAGGCCCAGCCGCTGGGCGCGCAAGCGGACCTGATCGGCCGCTTCCTCGCCGCTGATATAGGCGACGCGGTGTCCCGCCATGGCGATGCGAGCGGCGGCCTGCAACAACAGCGTCGACTTGCCGATGCCGGGGTCACCGCCGATCAGCGTGGCGGAGCCGGAGACGATGCCGCCGCCCAAAGCGCGGTCGAACTCCGCAATGCCGGTGGTGGTGCGGGGCGGCAATTCGACCTTGTCGTCCAGGCCCACCAGCCTCAGCGCGCGGCCGCCGCTGTGCAGATCATGGCGGGCGGAAAAAATTGTTTCGGCCACTTCCTCAACGATGCTGTTCCATTCGCCGCAATCGTCGCATTGCCCCTGCCAACGGTTTGAAACAGTGCCGCATTGCTGACAGACGAATTTGCGCTTTGCCTTTGCCATGGGGCACGCATATCAGAACATATGCGGAACACAAATCCCCTTTGCATCTTCCCATGGAAACCGGGCGCGGAGTGGGGCATTGTTTCGACATGAAGACCGTTCGTGTCGCGAGCTATAATATCCGCAAGGCCATTGGCACCGACCGCCGCCGGGTTCCGGAACGGGTGATCGACGTGCTGAACGAACTGGACGCCGACATCATCGCGCTGCAGGAGGCGGACCGGCGCTTCGGCGTGCGGTCGGCGGCACTGCCGCCCTGGCTGCTGGAGAGCATCAGCCCCTACAAGCCGGTGCCGCTCAACGTGCATGTCGATTCCATGGGCTGGCACGGCAATGCCATATTGGTGCGCAAGGAAGCGCAAATCGGCACGCATGACGTGCTGCACCTGCCTTGCCTGGAACCACGCGGCGCCACCATGGCGGAGGTGACGCTGGGCAAGGCGAGCCTGCGCATCTTCGGCATGCATCTCGACCTGTCGGGGCTGTGGCGGCGCAAGCAGGCGGCGGCGGTGATCCACGCGGCGGGCCTGCGCGACACCATGCCGACGGTGCTGATGGGCGACCTCAACGAATGGAGCGCGGAACGGGGGTGCCTCGCGGATTTCGCGCGGCATTACAGCTTCGCGCCCTGCGGCCGGTCCTTCCATGCGCGGCGGCCAGTGGCGCGGCTCGACCGCATCATGCATTGCGGGCAGTTGAAGCTGGCCGATTGCGGCGTGCATGAAAGCGCGGCGGCGCGGCGGGCTTCGGACCATCTGCCGATCTGGGCGGAGTTCAAGCTGGGGTGATGCGCGATTCCCGTGGGACAAACGCGCATACCCATCAACGCTCTCTCGACAAGCGGCTCTTGCTCTGCAACTCTCAACCCCATGAAAGAGCGGGAACTCAGGCTCGCACTGGTCTGCTATGGCGGGATCAGCCTGGCCGTCTACATGCACGGCATCACAAAGGAAATCTGGCATCTGGCTCGGGCCAGCCGGGCTTTTCATGACGGCGCGCCATCGGGCAACAGCAGCGAGGCGGTCTATCGCAAACTGCTGAAGGATCTTGAACAGGCCTGCGGCGTCAAATTGCGCGTGATGCCCGATATCATCGCGGGCGCGAGCGCGGGCGGGATCAACGGCATCTTCCTGGCACAGGCGATCGAGACGGGCCAGTCGCTCGACCCGCTGACCGACATGTGGCTGGACAATGCCGATGTCGAAAGGCTGCTCGACCCCGACGCCCGGCCCGCCCGGCGGATCACCAAATTCTGGGCGACCCCGCTCGTCTGGATGGCGGCGCGGCATCCGGGCGACACGGTCGAGCGCACCGTCGCCCCCGACACGCGGGAGGAGGTGCGGCACAAGCTGTCGCACTTCATCCGCTCCCGCTGGTTCGAGCCGCCCTTTGGCGGCGAAGTCTTCACCGCCATGATCCTGGACGCCTTCGATGCGATGGAGGCGACCGGGCGCGGCCCCGCGCTGCTGCCCGCCGGTCATCCGCTGGACCTGTTCGTCACCGTCACTGATTTCGAAGGGCATCCGCAGAGCCTGAACCTCCACAGCCCGCCGCAGGTGGTGGAGACGGAGCATCGCCTGTCGATCGGCTTCCGCGCCCATGGTCAGGTCGGCCGCAGCCTTGCCGATCCTGCCGAGTTGGTCTTCGCCGCGCGCGCGACCGCCAGCTTCCCCGGCGCCTTCCCGCCCTTCACCGTGCGCGAGCTGGACCGGGTGCTGAAACGCCGCCATCGCGCCTGGCCGACGCGGGACGCCTTCCTGACGCGCGCCCTGCCCCGCCACGCCGCGCGGGGCCGCGTGGAGGATGCCGTGCTGATCGACGGATCGGTGCTGGCCAACGCCCCCTTCGCGCAGGCGATCGGCGCGCTCAAGAACCGTCCGTCCCGGCGGGAGGTCGATCGGCGCTTCGTTTATATCGACCCCAAGCCCGGGCACCGCTCGATCCAGCTCAACCGGCAGGGCGAGGCGGAGGAGGCGCCTTCGGGCGAGGAGGCGCCCCTGCCTGGCTTCTTCCGCACCATATTCGGCGCCTTGAGCGACATTCCCCGCGAACAGCCGATCCGCGACAATCTGGAGGCGATCGACCGGCACAGCGCCCGCATCCGGCGCATGGTGCGCATATTGAACGCGCTGCGGCCGGGGATCGAGGCCGAGGTGGAGGGCACCATCGGCGGTATGCTGTTCCTCGACCGGCCGACGCCTGCCCGGCTTTCCGCCTGGCGCGGCAAGGCGCAGCAGCGGGCGGCCAACTCCGCCGGTTTCGCCTTTCCGGCTTACGGGCATCTCAAGCTTTCCGGCATTGTCGAGGATCTGGCCGACCTGCTGTTCCGCCTGAGCGGGGAGGAAAGCCCGCTGATGCGCGAAAGCTACCGCCAGTCGCTGTGGAGCCATGTGCGCGCGATCGGTGCGGATCGATTGACCGAGGATGTCGGTCCCGCCTCCGCCCCGGTCGGCTTCTTCCGCCAGCATGACCTGCCCTTCCGCATTCGCCGCCTGCGTTTTCTGGCACGGCGGCTGGCCGAGACGCTGGAGGTGGAGACGACCACGGATGATGCCATCCTCCAGAAGATGCACGACGCCATCTATGCCGCCCTGTCGCATTATACCGAATGCGAAGGCGTCGATTTCTATAATGGCGAAATCCGGGCAGCGGCGCGGGAGGTGCCCAATGATCCGGGCGCCGCGCTGGAGGCGGTGGCGCAACTGCGGGGCTTGCGCGAACGCGACGAGGCGGCGGACATGATGCTGGCCGATGCGCTGGCGGGGCTGCCCAAGGCGGCGCGGCGCACCATGCTGCTCGCCTATCTCGGCTTTCCCTTTTACGACATCGCCACCCTGCCGCTGCTGCAAGGCCATGGGATGGACGAATATGATCCGGTCAAGGTCGACCGGATTTCGCCGGAGGATTGCAGCGCGATCCGGCCCGGCGGGGCGGAAGCCACGCTGAAAGGCATTGAGTTCAACAATTTCGGCGCCTTCTTCAGCCGCGCCTATCGCGAGAATGATTATCTCTGGGGGCGGCTCCATGGGGTGGAGCGGCTTCTGGATATCGTGATTTCGGCATTGCCTGCGGCAAGCCGTCTTTCGCAGGAGGCGGTGCATCAGTATAGGCGGACCGCTTTCCTGGCGATCCTCGATGAAGAAGAAAAGCGGCTGGACCATGTCGCTGATCTGATCGCCAGCTTGCGAGAGGAGATTGGGTGAACGCAGGCCGGACGCTGTTTCCGATGATGGTGCTGGCGCTGGTTGCCGGTTGTTCTCCAGCCCCCGACGAGCAGGTGAGCGCGAGAGAACGGCCTGGTGAACGGGCCGCCCTGCCCGATTCGTCGTTGACGCGGGATGCGCCGTTGCCCCGCGAAGCGGCGGCTCCGGCATCAGCCCCCGCCATTCTTCCCGACATCGATCCCGCCCTTGCCGACATGCAAGCGGCGCAGGGCGGCGAACGGAAGGCGAGAAATCGGACGCCCGCCGATCCGACCAGTAAAACGCCGTCGCAGTCGCTGCCGACAACACCATCTGTGGCCAACATCCGGCCCCCGGCCTATGTCCTGGACCTGCCACCCTCTGACGGTGCGGCCGACGCCCAGCCCTTTCCCGATGAGGTGACGCGCTACATGGTGGACCGCGACAGTTGCGACCATTTTCGCGGCGAGGAAGCCTATGATACGGAGCGGCTTGCCTATTTGCAGGAGAATATAGCGGAGCTTTGCACGGGCACCGACGCCCGGCTGGCGCTGCTGCGCCAGCTTTATGCCCGTGACCCGGCGGTCATGTCCGCGCTCAGCGGCTATGACGACCGGATCGAGGGCAACGCATCGCAATAGCGCTTACAACAGAGCGTCGATCTGCGTGGCGAGGTCGATGTCGCGGCGCGACAGGCCGCCCGCATCATGGGTGGTCAATATGATGTCGACCCGGTTGTAGACATTCGACCATTCGGGATGATGGTCCGCCTTTTCCGCAAGCAGCGCCACCTGCGTCATGAAACCGAAGGCGGCGGTGAAATCCTTGAACGTGAAGAGGCGGCGGATGCCGTCAGGGTCTTGAACGGCCGTCCATTCGGGCAAGTTCCTGAGCGCCAGAGCGCGTTCCTCTCCATCCAGTTTCGCGATCATCTCTTTTTCCTGACTTTTCCCCGCCTCATCCGACGGCATTAACCCATTTTCCGGTGCGTCGAGAGTTTGCAGACGATTCGGAACATGCTTTATGTCTTCCCTATGCATGATGCCGGTCAACCACCCCGATTTGCGCCGACGCGCGAGGATATCGAAAAGCTGGCGCTGAAGGCGCTGACGCGCCTGCCCGAACCGTTCCGGTCGCATCTTTCCGACGTCGTGCTGTTCGTTGAGGAATTTGCCGATCCCGGAATACTCAAGGAGATGGAGATCGACGATCCCTTCGGCCTCACCGGCCTCTATTCCGGCCGGCCGGTGGGGGAAGCGGCGCAGACCGGCGACATGCCGCCGACCGTGCACCTGTTCCGCCGTCCGCTGCTGGACGAATGGGTGGAAACCGGCGTGCCGCTCGACATGCTGATCACCCATGTGGTGGTGCATGAAATCGGCCATCATTTCGGCCTCTCCGACCTCGACATGCATGTCCTGGAGGACATGGTCACCCTATGAGCCGGGTGGGATTGCACCTGTCGGACGTCGCCTGCGTGCGCGGCGGGCGGTTGCTGTTCCGCGGCGTCGATCTTGCCATGGAGCCGGGCGGCAGCGCGCTGCTGAAAGGGCCGAACGGCATCGGCAAGTCCAGCCTGATGCGGATCTGCGCCGGGCTGCTGCGCGCTTCGGCGGGAACGGTGGACCGCCATGGCAGGGTCGCGCTGACCGACGAACGGCTGGCGCTGGACATGGAACAGCCGCTCGGCGCGGCGCTCGGCTTTTGGGCGCGGCTGGATGCGGCGGCGCCGGGCGCGCTGGACGCGGCTTTGGCGGCGATGGCGCTGGAGGCGCTCCGCCAGGTGCCGGTGCGCATGCTGTCGACCGGCCAGCGCAAGCGCGCGGCGCTGGCGCGGGTGATCGCTGGGGGCGCGCCGATCTGGCTGCTCGATGAACCGGGCAACGGGCTGGACGATGCGGCGTTGGAACTGCTGGGCGATGCGGTGGCGGCGCATCTGGCCAAGGGCGGAATCGTCGTCGCTGCGTCGCATCAGCCGCTGCCGCTGGCGACGCCGGTGATATTGGCGATGCAGGATCATGTCGCGGAGGAGGACGCGTGAATATCCTCCTGACCCTGGCCAGCCGGGATTTGCGGCAGGCCTGGCAGTCCGCCGGGCTGTGGCTGCCCGTCGCCTTTCTGTTGCTGGTCGCCAGCCTCTATCCCTTTGCGGTGGGGCCCGATGCGGCCTTGTTGCGGCGGACTGGTGGCGGCATGCTGTGGATCGCGGCGCTGCTCGCCAGCCTCTTGCCGGTGGACCGGCTGGTGGCGCCGGACAGGGACGCGGGCGTGCTCGATCAGATCGCTCTGCGCGGCATCGGGGAGGAGATGGTCGTGCTGGCGCGGCTGATCGCGCATTGGCTGGGTTTCGGCCCGGCGCTCATGATCGCGACCCTGCCCGCCGCTGCCCTGTTGAAGCTGGATGGAGCGACCATCGGCTTGCTGGAGGCGGGACTGTTGATCGGCACGCCTGCGCTGGCGGCACTGGGGCTGCTGGTGGCGACATTGACCGCCGGGCTGCGATCGAGCGGCGCGCTGGCGGGGCTGCTGGCGCTGCCGCTGGCCGTGCCGCTGCTGATCTTCGGCGCGGGGACGCTGGGCGACGGCAGCGGCGCGGCGCTCAAATTCCTGGGCGCGGCATCGCTGCTGCTGGTCGCGATCACGCCCTTTGCCGGCGGTGCTGCGATCCGGGCGGGGCGGGAATAAGCGAGACGGTTTCGGTTGGAAGGCGGACGATCTGCTTCGCGCTGCTTTCCTTGAAGCGCATCGCGCTCCTGCGAAGGCAGGAGCCCAGTTCCTACGGTGCGATGATCCACAAGCGGCGGAACTGGGTTCCTGCCTTCGCAGGAACACGGATCAATCAATGGCTTGCATTGGCCAAAACTCGACAACCGAGTGCCATTAGGCCAAAGGCGCGGACATGATTGCCGCCCTCGCCTCCCTTCTCTTCATTCTCATTTGGTCGACCGGCTTCATCGTCGCACGGGCCATGGTGCCCCACGCTGCGCCGGAGTTGATCCTTGCCCTGCGGCTGACGCTGACGACTCTGCTGCTGGCAGGGGCCGCGCTTTGTGCACGGCAAGCCCTGCCTCGCGGGCGGCGGTTGACGCTGCACTTGGCGGCTGGGGCGATGCTGCACGGCTTCTATCTGACGCTCAGTTGGTGGGCAGTGAACAACGGCATGCCCGCCGGAGTCATGGCGTTGCTGGGGGCGCTGCAACCGCTGATGGTCGCGGTGGCGAGCGTCGCCTTTCTGGGGGATCGGTTACCGCCCCGCGCCTGGACCGGGCTGGCAATCGCGATTCTTGGGGTCGGCTGCGTGCTGCTTCCCGCGATCGGGCGGGCGGGCGCGGGATCGATCACGATATGGCCTGCGTTTGCGGGGATGGTGGCGGTGCTGGGCATGGCGGGCGGCACGCTGATCCAGCGCGGGGCGATTGCCGGCGATGGCATCGCGATTTCAGGCGCGGTGCAGAATGCGGGCGGCGCGCTGGTCGCGCTGATGGCGGCGCTGATCGTAGGCGAATATCGTTGGGATGGAAATCCCATCCTCTGGCTGGGTCTGGGCTGGTCGGTGCTGGGCCTGTCGGCGGGTGGACTGTCGCTGCTGGTGTGGCTGGTGCGGCATCAGGGGCCGACGCGCATGTCTATGCTGTTGCTGCTGGTGCCGCCGCTCGCCGCCATCGAGGCTTGGCTGCTGTTCGGGGAGCGGCTGGGGCCGGTGCAGCTCATCGGCTTCGCTTTGGCGCTCGGCGGGGTGATGCTGGGCCGATCGACACGGCCCGCGCGCGGCCAGGAAATCACCGAACCGGCCTGACGCTCAGCCCTGCTGTTCGCGCAGACGCTCATGGTGCCGGATCACCTCATCGATAATGAAGCGCAGGAATTTTTCCGTGAAGTCGGGGTCCAGATTAGCGTCGGTCGCAAGTTGGCGCAGACGCGTGATCTGGCGTTCCTCCCGGCCCGGATCGGCGGGGGGCAGGTCGTGGGTCGCCTTGTGCTCACCCACCGCCTGGGTGATCTTGAACCGCTCGGCCAGCATGAAGACCAGCGCCGCGTCGATATTGTCGATGCTCTCGCGATAGCGCTTCAAAGTCTCGTCCACTGTGGTCCTCCGATCAATTGGGAGGCTTTTTGCCGCTTCCGCACGCCCGCGCAAGCTATTCCCGCTTGCCTTTAGCATTTTGGCCCGCCACATGGCGCTTGTCATGACAGCATCCGCCACCGGCAATGTCCATCCCATCGGCCGCGCCAACAGCGCGCCTTCGCTCGCCCCCATGATGGCGCTGGTCGCTGAGGGCATGAATCAGGTCAATGCCGTCATCCTGGACCGGATGCAGTCGCGCATTCCGCTGATCCCCGAACTGGCGGGCCATCTGATCGCAGGCGGCGGCAAGCGGATGCGGCCGATGCTGACCCTCGCCTGCGCCGATCTGGTCGGCTATGCCGGGTCGCGCCATTACAAACTGGCCGCCGCCGTCGAGTTCATCCACACCGCGACCCTGCTGCATGACGATGTGGTCGACGGGTCGGGGCTGCGCCGGGGCCGCAAGACCGCCAATATCATCTGGGGCAACAGCGCCAGCGTGCTGGTGGGCGATTTCCTCTTCTCCCGCTCCTTCGAGCTGATGGTCGAGGCGGAATCGCTCAAGGTGCTGAAGATCCTCTCCAACGCCTCTGCCGTGATCGCGGAGGGCGAGGTCAACCAGCTCACCGCCCAGCGCAAGATCGACACCAGCGAAGAGCAATATCTCGACATCATCGGCGCCAAGACCGCCGCCCTGTTTGCCGCCGCGTGCCGGATTTCCGCCGTGGTGGCCGATCGCAACGAGGCCGAGGAGCAGGCGCTCGACGTCTATGGCCGCAATCTGGGCATCGCCTTCCAGCTGATCGACGACGCCATAGACTATGAGTCGGACGGCGCGACCATGGGCAAGGATGCGGGAGACGATTTCCGCGATGGCAAGGTGACGCTGCCGGTGATCCTGGCCTATGCGCGCGGTTCGGACGAGGAACGCGCCTTCTGGAAGGCCGCGATCGCGGGCAACCGGGTGAGCGACGAGGATCTCGCTTATGCGACCGGCCTGCTGCGCAAGACGGGCGCGATTGCGGACACGCTGGCGCGGGCGCGGCATTATGGCCAGCGGGCGATCGACGCGCTCGGCATGTTCGACAACGGCAAGGCCAAGGCAGCGCTGACCGAAGGGGTCGAGTTCGCGATTGCGCGAGCCTATTGAGGGAACAGGCGCTCGGTTCGTTTGATTTCGGTGTTCCTGCGAAGGCAGGAGCAGCGAATATTCTCCTCCAATCAGCGCATTTCCGCCCATGATCCCCTCTCCCGAAACCATCGCCTTTCTGATGGCCGCCGCGCTGATGGCGGGATGCATCGACGCGATGGCGGGCGGCGGCGGGCTGATCGCCCTGCCCGCCTTGCTCGCCGCCGGGATCCCGCCCGTACCGGCCGTCGCGACCAACAAGCTGCAATCCTCGCTCGGCACGTTCGGCGCCTGCATCGCCTATGCGCGGGCAGGGCATATGGACCTCAAGGCCTATCGCTGGCCGCTGATCGCCGCCTTTGTTGGCTCGGCGGGCGGGGCATGGCTGTTGCAGCGGGTCGACCCGTCCATCCTCGCCGGACTAATGCCCGCGCTGCTGATCGCGCTGGCGGCCTATTTCACCTTTTCGCCCAAGATCAGCGAAATGGACCGGCACCAGCGGGTCGGCGTGGTGGCGCTCAGCCTGCTGATCGGCGCGATCGGCTTTTACGACGGCTTTTTCGGGCCGGGCGCTGGGGCGTTCTACACCACTATCTTCATCGCTTTGGGCGGCCTTGGCCTTGTCCGCGCAACGGCGCAGACCAAGGCGGCCAATTTCGCCAGCAACCTGGCCGGGCTGCTCATCATGATCGCGGGCGGGCATGTGATCTGGATCGTCGGCCTCGCCATGGCGGTGGGCAGCATCACCGGCGGGCAGATCGGATCACGCCTGGCGATGCGCTTCGGCAGCCGGTTGATCCGGCCGCTGCTGATCATCATGTCGCTGGCGCTCACCGCCAAGATGCTGCTGGACCCCAAGAACCCGATCCACGCGCTGCTGTTCGGCTGAATCATTGCGTTGAGGCGCGAATGGCGCGAGAGGGGGCAGCGATGACCGCCCTGCCGATCCCCTTGCCGATCCATGCCGTCCTGCCCGACCTGCTCGCCACCTTGCGCAAAGGCAGCAATGCCGTGCTGGTGGCGCCGCCGGGCGCGGGCAAGACGACGGCCGTGGCCCCCGCCCTGCTGAACGAGCCATGGTGCACGGGCCAAGTCCTGCTGCTGTCCCCCCGACGGCTGGCCGCGCGCGCGGCGGCGGAGCGGATTGCCGAGTTGATGGGCGAGGATGTGGGCGGCACGGTCGGCTATGCGACGCGCCTGGATTCGAAGGCCTCCAAGGCCACAAGGCTGCTGGTGCTGACCGAAGGCATTTTCGTCCGGCGAATTCAGGATGATCCCGAGCTTTCAGGCGTCTCCGCCGTCCTGTTCGACGAAGTGCATGAGCGCAGCCTGGACAGTGATTTCGGACTGGCCTTGGCCCTTGATGCCCAGGGCGCGCTGCGGCCCGACCTGCGGATCGTGCCCATGTCCGCAACGCTGGACGGGGCGCGTTTTGCCGCGCTGTTGGACGGCGCTCCGGTCGTGGAGAGCGAAGGCCGCATCCAGCCGCTGGCGCTGCGCCATGTCGGGCGCGCCGCCGAAAAGCGGATCGAGGATGAGATGGCGGCGACCATCCGCCGGGCGCTGAGCGAGGAAGCCGAGGGCGATCTGCTCGCCTTCCTGCCCGGCGTTGCGGAGATCGAGCGGACGGCGGAGCGGCTGGAGGGCGCAGGCGTGGAAGTCCACAAGCTGCACGGATCGCTCGACCCGGCGGCGCAGCGGGCGGCGATCCGGCCTTCGCGGGAGGGGCGGCGGAAGGTCATCCTCGCCACCTCCATTGCGGAAACCAGCCTCACCATCGACGGCGTGCGGATCGTCGTCGATAGCGGGCTGGCGCGACGCCCGCGCTACGACCGGGCGGCGGGCGTCACGCGGCTAGTGACGGAGCGGGCGAGCCAGGCGGCGGCGACCCAGCGCGCCGGTCGCGCTGCGCGGCAACGGCCCGGCGTCGCCTATCGCCTGTGGGAAGCGGCGGCGACGGCGGGCATGCCGCCCTTCGACCCGCCGGAGATATTGGAGAGCGACCTTTCCAGCCTGATCCTCGACTGCGCGCTGTGGGGCGTGAGCGATCCGGCGGAGCTGCGCTGGCTGGACGCGCCGCCGGGCGCTGCGGTGGCGGAAGCGCGCAAAAGGCTGACCGTGCTGGAGGCGTTGGACGCGGACGGGCGAATCACCGCGCATGGCAAGGCGCTGGCGAAGCTGCCGCTGGAGCCGCGCATCGGCCATATGCTAGTGCGGGCTGGCGAAATGGGGCTGGCGGACATCGCGGCGGAGGTCGCCGTGCTGCTGGGCGAGCGGGGAGTTGGCGGACAGGACGTCGACCTGTCGCAGCGGCGCATGCGCTGGCGGCGAGAAAGCGGGAAACGGGCCGACGCGGCGCGGGCCATGGCAAAGCGCTGGAGCAAATTAGCTCCCCTCCCGCTTGCGGGAGGGGTCGGGGGAGGGAATGTCGGCGTAGGAGAGGGCCATGAAACCGGCCTCGCGCTTGCCCTCGCCTTCCCCGACCGCGTGTCCAAGCGCCGCTCCGCCGACGGCGCGGATTGGGCCAGCGTCGGCGGGCGCGGCTTCCGGCTCGATCCGCTCAGCCCGCTTGCCCGAGAGGAATGGCTGGCGGTCGGAGAAGTCCAGGGCAGCGCAGCAGGCGCTCGCATCCTGTCCGCCGCGCCGATCAGCGAGGCGGAGGTCATCGCCCTGTTCGGCGCTCGCATCGCGGAGCATCGCACGGTGCGCTTCCGCCCGGCCAATGGAGGGATCGAGGCGCTGCGGGAACGGCGGCTGGGCGCGGTCAGGCTATCCTCCGGCTCCGACGACCGCCCCGATCCGGAAGCGGTAGTCACCGCCCTGACCGAAGGCGTGGGGCAAGGCGGGCTGGACCTGCTCCCCTGGTCCGAAGCGGCGTGCTCGCTCAGGATGCGGGCGGATTTTGCTGGGGTGGAGGCGCTGTCCGACGCCGCGCTGATGGAGACGCTGGACGAATGGCTGCCGCCGCTGCTGCAAGGCAAGCGCCGCCTGTCCGACATCGACCGCTCGCAGCTTTCCGGCGTCCTCGAAGGCCTGATCGGCTGGGACGGCAAGCAACAGATCGACCGGCTCGCCCCGCCCGATTTCCGTTCGCCCGCAGGCAGCGCCCATGAAATCGACTATGCCGCCGAAGGGGGACCGCGTGTCGAACTGCGCGTGCAGGCGCTGTTCGGCCTGGAGGAGCATCCGGTGGTCGGCAGCCAGCGCACTCCGCTGGTCCTGTCGCTCACCTCGCCAGCAGGCCGCCCGATCCAGACCACGCGCGACTTGCCCGGCTTCTGGGCGGGAAGCTGGAGCGCTGTGGCCAAGGAAATGCGCGGGCGCTATCCTAAGCATCCCTGGCCCGATGATCCGGCAGCGGCCAGCGCCACTTTGCGCACGAAACGCGCCGATGCCAAGGGGAAGCCTTGACTTGGGTCCGTTCGCTGGTGCAACGCAGCGCCATATTCCCTCAGGAGTCTTTATCGCGATGAGCGCGCGCATCTATCAGATCCAGAAGAACGCCCTGCAATCCGGCAAGGCGCTGACCCGTAAATGGGTGCTGGAATATGCGCCCGCCGAAGCGAAGAAGCCCGATCCGCTGACCGGCTGGGCCGGGTCCGGCGATACGAAGCAGCAGATCATGCTGAGCTTCCCCTCGCAAGAAGCGGCGCGCGCCTATGCGGAGCGGGAGGGCATTGCTTATACGGTGATCCCGACAGCGCCGAAGACGTTGAAAATTCAGGCCTACGCGGACAATTTCAGGTAATTTTCTGGCGCGCGCATTCAATGCCACGCCAGCGCCAAATCGGCCACCAGCGCCGCAAAGCTCGCCACCACGCCAATCAGAAACAAGCGGTACGCATAACCCAGATAGCGATATTTCCGCCGCTGGAGCACCTGCCCATTCTGGTACATGTCACGTAGCATCGCCCGGCACAGCGCATCGTCATCCGCGACGAGCGCCATCATCCGCTCGCTGAACTCGGCCTCGCTGAGACTGGTGAAGATGCCGAAGAACAGCAGATTGTCACTCTCCTCCACTTGCCCCAACGGCCGCCCGACGCTCGGCAACACCGCGAGAATCGCGCAGGTCGCGGCCAGAAACACGCCCACCGCCAGCACCGCCACCGGCCACACCAGCGCGCCCGACCGCAATTGCGCGACGCACAGGGTGAAGATCACCATCGAAGCGCCGATCAGCATGTTCGCCTTCTGATCGGCCATCTGGCTCAGTTGCATATTGGTCTGCACCGCCGTGCGCAGCAGGTGGATCGCATTGGGCACCGGAGCATTAACCGCGTCCATCATCTTCCCCTCCCCTTTTTCGCGACACTCATGCCCGATTGCCGCCTTATTCCCTTGCCAAAGAGTGACGCTTGAGGGCAAAAGCCGCTCTTTCACGGAAAGCACCACGGATAATGACGGATCGCCAGCAGATTTTCGACAGCGTTTTGAGCCAGATCGCGCCTTTCAACAAAAAGGGCGCGGACCTGACCGAAGCCACCACTTTCGCGGGCGATCTGGAGTGGGACAGCTTGACCGTGATGGACTTCGTCGCCGCGATCGAGGACGAATTCGACATCATCATCACCATGAACATGCAGGCAGAGATCGAGACCATCGGCCAGCTCGTGGAAGCCGTGGCGAAGCTTAAGGGCTGAAGCCGGCTATACTGATCCTTGGCGCTGGCGACGGCGCCCGCATATTCGCTTAGCGTCCGGTTCTGCCCCGGACCAACGGCTATTGGGACCACATATGACGACCGAAACCCGTGACCTCTTCTCCAAATTCGACCCTTTGATCGCTGAGCGCGAGGCGCTGCTGGCTACCGGCGTGCGCGATCCCTTCGCGATCGTGATGGACGAGGTGAAGTCACCGACCCAGGCGGTCATCAAGGGCAAGGACACGATCCTGCTCGGCACCTATAATTATATGGGCATGACCTTCGATCCGGACGTGGTCGCGGCGGGCAAGAAGGCGCTGGACGAATTCGGCGCGGGCACGACCGGCAGCCGCGTGCTGAACGGCACCTATCAGGGGCACAAAGAGGTCGAGGACGCGCTCAAGGAGTTTTACGGCACGTCCGGCGCTATGGTCTTTTCGACCGGCTATCAGGCGAATCTGGGCATGATCTCCACGCTGGCGGGCAGGGGCGATTACGTCATTCTCGACGCCGACAGCCATGCCTCCATCTATGACGGCTGCTTCCTGGGCGATGCGGAAATCGTCCGCTTCCGCCACAACAGCGTCGAGGATCTGGACAAGCGTCTTGGCCGCCTGCCCGCCGACGCGCTGAAGCTGGTGGTGCTGGAGGGCGTCTATTCGATGCTGGGCGATGTCGCTCCGCTGCCGGAGATGGTCGCGGCGGTGCGCAAGCATCCCAATTGCATGATCCTGGTCGACGAAGCCCATGGCATGGGCTTTTTCGGCCCCAATGGCCGTGGCGTCTATGAAGAGCAGGGCGTGGAAAAGGACGTCGATTTCGTCGTCGGCACCTTCTCCAAGTCGGTCGGCACGGTCGGCGGCTTCTGCGTCTCCAACCATCCGAAGTTCGAGGTGCTGCGCCTCGTCTGCCGTCCCTATGTCTTCACCGCCTCGCTGCCACCCAGCGTCGTCGCCACGGCCGCGACCTCCATCCGCAAGCTGATGCATGCGGGCGAGAAGCGTGCCCATCTGTGGAAGAACAGCCAGCGGCTGCACAAGGGGCTTCAGGACCTCGGCTTCAGGCTCGGCACGGAAACCCCGCAATCCGCGATCATCGCGGTGATCCTGACCGACCAGACCCAGGCGGTGGCCATGTGGCAAGCGCTGCTGGAACTGGGCCTCTACGTCAACATGGCGCGTCCCCCGGCGACCCCGGCGGGGACCTTCCTGCTGCGCTGTTCGCTCTGCGCCGAACATAGCGACGAACAGGTGGGCCAGATCATTGCGATGTTCGAAGCGGCAGGCAAGGCCACGGGCGCCATCGGCTGATCGCGCCTTCATCTCGACCGCACGACCGGACGGGCATTTAACGCGACGTATTTTCACGCGAAATCGGAACTTTCCACCTGTGGCATTTCTCGCTTAATATTGTTCGTCTAGTGTAACTGTCGATGGCGGACGGGTTTTTCATGGATGAACAGGTGACCGGGTGGCGAGCGATCACAGCCCGCTTCCTGCCGCTGGTGCTGGTCGTTCTGCTGGTCGGGTCGCTCGGCATATTGCTGTACAGCGCCAGCCACGCCGCGCGCGACCATGAGCGCGCGCTGAAGGAACAGCGCCGCAGTTTCGAGACCATTGCCCTCGCCCGCGCTTTCGAGGCCAAAACCGCAAGGGCGGAGGTGACTCTGGCCCGCTATGTCATTAGCCTCGACCCCGATACGGGCCGGCTGTTCCAGGATCAGTGGCGCACCGCCGCAAGCCAGCTCAAGACCCTGAACTATACCACCCGCCATTCCGACTGGCAGCGCGGCAACGTACTGGCGCTGCAGGCGGCGTTCGACCAACGGGGCAAGACGTTGAGCGAGATCGGGCTGCGCACCACCTATGATCAGAAGGTAGGCGCACTCGCCCAGTTCCATCAGGCGGGCAAATCGCGGGACCTGATGCGCATCACCGCCCTGCTGGACCGGGTCATCCAGGCGGAAAATGCCCGGTTGCAGGAACGCAGCGAAGCCGTGTCGCTGGCCGGGGACCGCAATGCGTGGTTCGGCAAGACCTCGCAACTTTTCGGCCTGGTGCTGCTGGTCTGCGTGCTGTTCGCGCTGTGGTTTGCCAATGCCGCCTATAGCGAGCGGCGCAATGCGCGGCGGCAGGCTGAGAATGAAGGCGAGCGCGCCGACCGGCTGGAAGCGGCGGTCGCCGCGCGCACGGCCGAACTGTCCGACGCCTATGAGCAGCTCAAGAAGCAAACCACCGAGCGCGCCGCCGCTGAGGAAAATCTGCGCCAGATGCAGAAGATGGACGCCGTGGGCCAGCTCACCGGCGGCATCGCCCACGACTTCAACAATATGCTGGCGGTGGTGGTCGGCGGGCTGGAACTGGCCAAGCGCAAGCTGCGCCTGAAACCGCAGGAGGCGAGCCGCCACCTCGACAATGCGATGGAGGGGGCCAATCGCGCCGCCGCCCTCACCCGCCGCCTGCTGGCCTTTGCCCGATCCGAACCGCTATTGCCCAATGCGGTCGATCCCGATGCGTTGGTGGCGGGCCTCTCGGATCTGATCGACCGGTCGATCGGTGATCAGATCACCATGGCCTTCGAAAAGGAAGCGCAAGGCTGGCGGATCTTCGTCGACCAGCATCAGATGGAAAATGCGATATTGAACCTGTGCGTCAATGCGCGGGATGCGATGGATGGACGCGGCCGCTTGGTCATCAGGACCGGTCGCGCCCAACTCGCGCCCCAGGAGATCGGGGAATGCGCGGGCGGCGAATATGTGATGCTGAGCGTCAGCGACGATGGCTGCGGCATGACGCCCGAAATCCTCTCCCGCGTGTTCGAACCCTTTTTCACGACCAAGCCGGTCGGCAAGGGCACGGGCCTGGGCCTCAGCCAGATTTTCGGCTTCGTGCATCAGAGCGAGGGCGAGATCCGCATCGAATCCGAACCCGGTCAGGGCACCAGCGTCCACATCTACCTGCCCCGCCATATCGGCGCGGAGGGTGAGGATGCGGTCGACGCGCATGCCCCCGACCGGGAACCTGTCCTGCATCCGCCGACGCGCATCCTGGTGGTGGAGGACGATCCCCGCGTCCTCAACCAGACGATGGCGGCGCTGGCGGAACTTGGCCATCTGCCGGTGGCGTGCGACCATCCTTCAAAGGCGGCGAAGCTGCTGACCAGCCATCGCGACATCGGCCTCATCATGAGCGACGTGCTGATGCCCGACATGACCGGGCCGGAAATGATCCGCACCCTGCCCGCCGGCTGTGCGCATCTGCCGGTGCTGTTCGTCACCGGCTATGCGGGCGATACCATCGAAAGCGCGGATTTTGCGGGGCATGAAGTGCTGCGCAAGCCTTATACGCTAACGGGCTTGGCGCAGGCGCTGTCCCACGCGCTCAACGGATCGCACCACCCCGGAACAGCCGCGGCAGCAGAGTGAGCGCGCCGATCAGCGGCCAGCGCCGCTGCCAGGGCTTGATCTCGATTTGCGTGCCCGCGTGACGGTTGATCTTCCAGGCGAGATAATCGATGCCGCCCGCATAAGTGAAGCTGGCCTTGGCGAGACGGATGACGGAGAGCCATTTGCCCCGCCTTTGCAGCTGCCGCCAGCGGATAGCCGCCTGATCCGGCGCGAGCGATGGCGGAAGTCCCTGCGCCAGCGCAGCCTCCCCAAAGCGGCGATAGCGATCAGGATCGGCGTCGACGATGGAGAAAGAACGGCCTTTCCGCTCCGCGCGCAACTCCGCCCCATAGGTCAGCGTGAAGCCTGTCTTCCAGAGCGACAATGCATCCTGCTCCTCCGCCATCGGACGGGCGAGCGACAGCAGTGTCGGGGTGGCGCTGGCGACGGCACCGATGGCGCGCTGACGGGCGAGGTCGTCCGCTGCCCAGAGCAGCCGCGCCGGCTGGGCGAAACGCGCCCAGACCGAGACATTGTCGGCGGCCGGACTGTTCAGCCGCGCAAAATCCGCCTCCGACAGCACGGCATATTTGGCGATCAGGCCGTTATGCTCGAACGGGAACACATTGGGCGGAATCAGCCGGTTGGCGGTCGCGAGCCAGCGCTTTCCATAGGCGGTGCGATAGTCCGACACGATCAGATAGAAATCCAGCATCAACCCGTCGAGATTCTTCTCCCGCAGGCAGGAACCGTAGAAGAGCACGGCACGCGAGGCATGGGGGTATTTGGCCGCCAAAGCGCCAGCCATGGCAGCCGCTCGCGGATCGGCGGGGCCGGCGAGTTCGGCGGTGACGAGGGAGAGGAGAGTTTCGGGCATCGGTCCTGCTGGGCACTTCGCGCTCCTGCTTTCGCAGGCACGCGCCGGTCTTTCAATCCCGCCGTTTAAATAGCAACGACAGGTTGTTGGCAGGCATTTCCACAAGGCGGTCGAAGCGCAGCCCTTGGGCATCGGCGGCGGCGATCACATCCTCGACGCGGCGCAGGCCCCATTGCGGGTCGCGGGCCTTGAGCGAAGCATGGAATGCCAGATTGCTGGGCGCGGTTTCCACATCGTCACGCAGATAGGGACCGTAGAGATAAAGCAAGCCCTCGGGAGGCAAGCATGCCCCTGCCCCACGCAGCAGCCCGAGCGTCGCGATCCAGGGGGAGATGTGGACCATATTGATGCAGAGGATCGCGTTGGCGCGATCCACCGGCCAAGGCGCAGCAGCGTCGAGCCGGATCGGCGTGCGGAGATTGGTAAGGCCCGCTTCCTGACGCCACGCCTCGATGGATGCCAGCGCTGCCGGATCGGGATCGCTCGGTTGCCAATCGAGATCGGGCAAGGCTGCGGCGAAGTGGATCGCATGTTCGCCGCTGCCGCTCGCCACCTCCAGCACGAGGCCGGAGGATGGCAGTTCTTCGCGCAGCAGGCCAAGAATGGCGTCGCGGTTGCGCTCCGTGGCGGGAGCATAGCGCCTGAGATCGCCGCTGCCCGCTGCAACCGGGCCGGAACCGGGTTCCCACGGCTCCGGCTGGTCCGTCATTCGGCGGCCTGCGCCAGCGTGGGTTCGCTCCAGGTCAGGACCGGCTTGCGCGCTGCCAGCGTCTCATCAAGGCGGCGGCGCGGGGCGAAATAGGGCGCGCCCTTCAGCGCTTCATCGCCCGCCTTGGCGCGTTCCGCCAGGCTGCGCAGCGCCATGATGAACTGGTCGAGCGCGGCCTTGCTTTCCGTCTCGGTGGGTTCGACCAGCATCGCGCCATGGACGACCAGCGGAAAATACATGGTCATCGGGTGGAAGCCCTCGTCGATCAGCCCCTTGGCGATGTCGAGCGTGGTGAAGCCCTCGGCCAGCCCCTTGTCGCTGAACAGAGCCTCATGCATGCAGGGGCCGCTGCCGCCGAACGGCGCGTCCAGCACATCGTCCAGGCTGCGCAAGATGTAATTGGCGTTCAGCACCGCGTCACTCGCCACCTGGCGCAGACCGTCCGCGCCGTGGCTGAGGATATAAGTCAGCGCGCGGGTGAACATGCCCATCTGGCCGTGGAAGGCGACCATGCGGCCGAAGCTGCTGGCATGATGCTCCCCGGCCGTCTCTTCCTCGACCAGCGCGAAACCATTGCCCTGCTTTTCCACAAAGGGCAGCGGCGCGAAGGGGGCGAGCGCTTCCGACAGCACCACCGGGCCGGAACCCGGACCGCCGCCGCCATGGGGCGTGGAGAAGGTCTTGTGCAGGTTGATGTGCATGGCGTCGACGCCCAGGTCGCCGGGACGGACCCGGCCGACAATGGCGTTGAAGTTCGCACCGTCGCAATAGACGAAGGCTCCGGCGGCGTGGACCGCGTCGGAGATCGTCTTCATGTCGCGCTCGAACAGGCCGCAGGTGTTGGGGTTGGTGATCATCACCGCCGCGACGTCAGGGCCAAGGCGGGCCTTCAAGGCTTCCAGATCGACGCGGCCGTCCGGGGTCGCCGGAATATCCTCGACCTTGTAGCCGCAAAAAGCGGCGGTGGCCGGATTGGTGCCATGGGCGCTTTCCGGGACGAGGATGACGCTGCGGGCGTCGCCACGGGCTTCCAGCGCGGCGCGGATCGCCAGCAGGCCGCACAGCTCGCCATGCGCGCCTGCCTTGGGGCTCATCGCGACCGAATGCATGCCAGTCAGCTTTATGAGCCATTCGGCCAGTTCATGGATCACCGCCAGCGCGCCCTGCACCGTCGATTGGGGCGCAAGCGGGTGGAGATCCGCGAAACCGGGCATCCGCGCGACCTTTTCGTTGAGGCGCGGATTATGCTTCATCGTGCAGGAGCCAAGCGGGAACAGGCCAAGGTCGATGGCGTAATTCTGGCGGCTGAGGCGCGTATAATGGCGCACCGTTTCCTGTTCCGACAGGCCCGGCAGGCCGATGCCGTCCGTGCGGGCGAGATTGCCCAGGCGGCTGGCGACCTTCGGCGCTTCCGCGAAGTCGACGCCGGTGGTGTCGGTCGAACCGATCTCGAAGATCAGCGCCTCCTCCAGCATCAGCGCGCGGTTGCCCGTGGCGGTTGCGGGGGCCGTGTCGGCTTCGTCCAAGGCTTGCGGCGCGGTGGGGCGGCCTTCCTTCAGCATGGTCATGCCAGTTCCTCCTCAAGTGCCTTGGCAAAACTCTCGATATCCTCCGGCGTCACGGTTTCGGTGACGGCGACGACGAGGCCGTGGCCGATATCCGGCGCATCCGGGAACAGGCGGCCCAGCGACACGCCGCCCAGCACGCCCTTGTCGGCAAGGGTGCGAACGATTTCGCGGGCGTCCTTCGACAGAACCAGCGTGAACTCATTGAAGAAGCTGTCGTTGAGCAGCTTCACGCCCGGCACCTGCGCCAAACGGTCGGCCGCCTGACAGGCAAGCCCATGGTTGAGCGTGGCGAGTTCGCGCAAGCCCTTCTCGCCCAGCAGCGTCATGTGGATGCTGAACGCCAGCGCACAGAGGCCGGAATTGGTGCAGATGTTCGACGTCGCCTTTTCGCGGCGGATATGTTGCTCGCGGGTCGATAGGGTCAGCACGAAGCCGCGCTTGCCCGCCGCGTCCACCGTCTCGCCGCAGAGGCGGCCCGGCATCTGGCGGACATATTTCTGCTTGCACGCGAACAGGCCCAGATAAGGCCCGCCAAATTGCAGGCCGACGCCGATCGACTGGCCTTCACCCACCACGATGTCCGCGCCCATATGGCCCGGCGCCCGACAAGCGCCCAGCGCAACCGGCTCCGTCACGACGGCAACCAGCAGCGCGCCCGCCGCATGGGCAGCGTCCGCGAGCGGGGCCAAGTCAGCGATGCGGCCGAGAATGTCGGGATATTGGACGACGACGCAGCTCGTATCCTTGTCGATCCTGGCGATCAGCGCATCGATGTCCGTGACGGCGTCCAGGGTCGGCGCTTCATGCACCAGCGCGTCGCCGGTGAACTTCGCCATGGTGTTGGCGACCGAGACATAATGGGGATGCAGGCCGGAGGAGAGGATCGCCTTGCCCCGCTTGGTGATGCGGCGGGCCATGCCGATCGCCTCCCAGCAGGCGGTCGAGCCGTCATACATGGACGCGTTGGCGACATCGCAGCCGAGCAGGCGCGCCACCTGCGTCTGGAATTCGAACAGCACCTGGAGCGTGCCCTGAGCGATTTCCGGCTGATAGGGCGTATAGGCGGTCAGGAACTCGCCGCGCTGGATCAGATGATCGACGCTGGCGGGGACATGATGCCTGTAGGCGCCTGCGCCCAGGAAGAAGGGCGCCTCCCCTGCCGACAGATTTTTCCGCGCCAGGGCCGCCATGTGGCGCTCGACCGCCAGCTCGCTGGCATGATCGGGCAGGCCTGCGATCTTGTCGGAAAGCCGGGCTTCGGCGGGGACGTCCACGAACAGGTCATCGATGGAGGTCGCGCCGATGACAGACAGCATCTCCTGCCGGTCGGTGTCGGTAAGGGGTAGGTAGCGCATGATGTTTTCCTGCGGGCGTCATCCCCGCCTTCGCGGGGATGACGATGATAAGATCAGAGCGAGGCCACGAACTTCTTGTAAGCGGCTTCGTTCATCAGGCCTTCCAGCTCGCTCGCATCGGCAATGCGCAGCTTGAAGAACCAGCCGTCTTCCTCGGCGTCGCTGTTCACCAGCGCGGGTTCATCCTCCAGCGCGCCGTTGGTCTCGACGACTTCGCCGGAGATCGGCGCATAGACGTCCGAAGCGGCCTTGACCGACTCCACGACGGCGGCGTCGTCGCCCTTTTCGAAGCTGGTGCCTTCGGCGGGCAGTTCGACGAACACGATGTCGCCCAACTGTTCCTGCGCATAGTCGGTGATGCCGACGGTGGCGATTTCGCCCTCGACATCGATCCATTCATGTTCGTCGGTGAAATAACGGCTCATGGATTTACTCCCCTCGGAAAACAGTCAAGCCTTGCGGCGGTAACGGTGCGGCACGAACGGCATCGGCGCGACGGTGGCGGCGATGCGCTTGCCACGCACCTCGATCTCCAGCGCTTCGCCCAGCCCGGCATGGGGCAGGCTGACCCAGCCCATGGCGATCGGCGCGCCCACGGTCGGCGCGAAGCCGCCCGACGTCACCTCGCCCACCAGCACGTCGCCGGCATAGATCGCCGCGCCTTCACGCGCAGGCAAGCGGCCTTCGATCTTCAGGCCCACACGCTTCGAACCCGGCCCGTCGGCCAGTTCCTTCATCACGCGGGCATGGCCGATGAAGCCGCCTTCCTCGCGGCGGCGCTTCTGGATGGCGAAGCCCAGATCCGCGCCGATGGTGCTGACGGCGGGCGTCAGATCGTGACCATAGAGCGGCAAGCCCGCCTCCAGCCGCAACGAATCCCGCGCACCAAGACCGATCGGCTTCACCTGCGGCAGTTCGCACAGCGCCTCCGCCAGCAGCGCCGCATCCTCGGCGGGAACGCTGATCTCGAAGCCGTCCTCGCCGGTATAGCCCGAACGGCTGATCCATAGCGACACGCCGCGCCAGGTGAACGGGCCGGACTGCATGAAGATCAGCTCGGCGGTTTCAGGAATGAGCGCCGCCAGCGCCTCGCCCGCTTCCGGGCCTTGCAGGGCCAGCAGAGCCTGCTCGTCCATATGATTCATGACGACCTCATCGGGCAGATGCTCGATCATCCAGCCGATATCGTCATATTTGGTCGCGCCGTTGACGACCATATAGATGGCCGCGCCATCAAAGGCGTCGCCGCCAAGGCGCGAGACCATCAGATCATCGAGAATGCCGCCCTCTTCGTCCAGCAGCATCGAATAGCGCTGGCGGAAGGGTGTCAGTCCCTTGATGTCGCTCGGCAGCAGATGCTCCAGCGCCTCGTCCACGCCCTCGCCGGAGAAGGTGAGCTGACCCATATGGCTGACGTCGAACAGCCCGGCATGCTCGCGCGTCCAGGCATGTTCGGCCATGATGCCTTCATATTGGATCGGCATGTGATAGCCGGCAAAGCCGACCATTCGCGCACCCCTGCCACGATGCCAGGCATCCAGCGGCAGATCCTGCAGCGGCAATTCTTCTTCGAGATGAGCGATGTCGTCATTGCCGGACATGGGAGGTGGCCTTTCCGTACGAGTTACAGGCGACACACGCAGGCGTCCGGAGTCGGACCCATCGCGTCTGCCACCCCCTCTGTCACGGAACCTGAGAGCTTTGACCACCGGCCAATCGACCGGATGGCTTACCCCTTCGGTGGGACGGCGTTAAACCGTCCGCTTTCCAGAGTGCCTGCCCATGATGCGGTCCTTTGGCCTGAGAGATTCCGGGGCGGTTGCTCCTTCGGCGATGGGGTGGCCTGAAAGGCTTCCCATGCTCTCCCGCATCAAGTCCGGCGCCGAATCCTCGGCAACGGAGACCTCTTCGCATTGCGTCAAACGCGCCCCGGCGTCAATCGGGCAATCGGAGAGTATGAGCGGTTTTAGGCAATCTCCAGCCTGCCGAAGATTTCCGCATGGCGCTTTTCCGCATAACGATCGGTCATGCCGGCGATGAAATCCGCGATGTGGCGGCTGCGCTGCGGTTCGGACGAGACGCAATCGTCGCGCCATTCCTCGGGCATCAGCTTCGGATCGGCCTGATAGGCGCGGAAGAGGTCGATGACGATCACCCTCGCCCGGTCGGCCGCCGCAAGCTGCGTGGGATGGTGGTAGAGCGTGGCGTACATGAAACGCTTGAGTTCGCGCTCCTGCGCCGCCAGTTCGGGCGAGAAGGCGACCAGCGTGCGTCCAGCCCCACGGACATCGTCGACCGTTTTCACGCCGGCGTCCGCGATATTGGCCCGGGTAGCGGCGATCAGGTCGTTCGCCATGACCCCGATCTGCTCACGCACCAGTTCGCGCAGCAACCGGTCCTGGGGCACGTCGGGATAACGGACGCGAACGCGATCCCAGCAGATCCTGACCAGCGGAATGGTCAGCAACTGGTCCAGGCTCAGCAATCCGGCGCGCAGGCCGTCATCGATGTCGTGATTGTCATAGGCGATGTCGTCCGCGATCGCCGCCAACTGCGCCTCCAGCGAGGCATGGCTCGCAAGGTCGAGCGGAAACAGCGCGTCCACCTCTTGCATCGCCCAGCCGGGACGGGTGATCGGGCCATTATGCTTGGCCAGCCCCTCCAGCATTTCCCAGCTCAAATTCAGCCCCCGGAACAGCGGATAGGGGCTTTCCAGCAGCATCAGCGTGCGCAACGTATGGGCATTGTGATCGAAGCCGCCATGATCGTCGAGCGCCGCCTCCAGCGCATCCTCGCCTGCATGGCCGAAGGGTGGATGGCCGATGTCATGGGCGAGGCAAAGCGCCTCAGTCAGATCTTCGTTGAGGCCCAGGGTCCGCGCCGTGGTGCGGCCGATCTGCGCGACCTCCAGACTATGGGTCAGGCGGACGCGGAAATGATCGCCGTCGGGGGAGACGAACACCTGCGTCTTGTGCCGCAGGCGGCGGAAGGCGATGCTATGGATGATCCGGTCGCGGTCGCGCTGAAACACGTCGCGGGGGCCGCGCATCTCGCCGCCGGGTTCGGCGTGGAGGCGGCCCCGGCTCTTGCCGGGGTGCGATGCATAGGAAGCAAGCAGCGTCATGCCGCGCCCTTTAAAGCTGTTTCCCGTAATTGGCTACGCCGGCCTCGCGGTTCCGAGTCTCCAGATGGTCCATCCGACCTGAAATCGCTCTACTTGGCCGGGAGCTGTTCAACGACCTCCCCGGCATCGCTTTTCCAGGCAAACACGTCCGCCCCTGCCGATTTGAGCTTGTCCGCCAGCGCCTTGGCGCGGGCGAAGCTGCTGAACGGTCCGACCAGCAGGCGGTTGGTTCGGCCCCAGCCCGCGACCCAGGCATCCTGGGGTTCGAGCGAGTCATATTTCTTGCGTAGCCCCTTCATGGTGAAGGCCAGCGCACCCTTGTTCGCTCCCGTACCCACCTGAAGCCAGTTGCGCGAGGGATTGGCGGCAAGGCGCGCCTTTTCCTCGGCGGCCTTCTTCTTTTCTTCTGCCAGTTGCTTCGCCTTGGCGTCTGCTTCCGCCTTTGCCTTGGCGGCAGCGGCCTTCTTCGCCTTTTCCGCGGCAACAGCGGCGGCGGTTTCGCGTTCGGCGCGGCGGGCTGCCTGCATCTGCGCGATTTCGGAAAGGTCCACCGCGACGACGCTCGATTGGCGTTCGGATTCCGGCACGTCGATGGCGTGGATGATGTCGGCCAGCGACCGGGTCACGGCGGGGTCGATCTGCGGCTGGGGCGCGGTTGCCGGAGGCGCGGCTTCAGCCATAGCGGCAGGAGGGGTGGCTGGCGGAGTAGGTGCGGGCGCCGGGACGGGCGCGCTCTGCGGTTGTGGCACGGGCGAACGAGGCACGGACGCCTGCGCCAGCGTGATCGCGTTGAGCTGACTGGCCGATGGGCTGGCGGGCGTGGCAGGCTGGGCCGGGACAGACTCGAAACCGGGCGCCGGTGGACCCTGCACATTCGCGGCAGGAATGGTGGCCTGTTGTGCTGCGCGGGGCGCAGCCTGAGGTGTGGAAGCGGGCGCCTGCGCTGGTCGAGCGGCGGCTTCCCGTGTCGGCGCAGGCTGATAGGAAGGCGGCGCGGCGACCGGACGAGGCGGCCCTTCCGCCTGGGCGAGCGTGGCGCTGCCCGCCCCATTGCGGCGCGAACGATCCTGCCGTCCGGCCTTGGCAGCTTGCGGCGTCTCGGCAACCGGCGGCCTGGCGGTTGACGCCGCTGACGCAAAGGCTGGCGGCGTCGGCGTCACGGCGGCGATGGTCGTGCCGACATTGGCCGGGAAATGCCCGAAATGCACGGCCGCCGCTTTCTGGGCCGCCGTCAGATAGGGCATTTTCTGCATATAGGGCAGGATCGCCGTGGCGAGTTGCGACGGCATGGTCTGCTCGGCAATCTTCTTCGCGTCGGCCTGCCGGTTGTTCATCGCCAGGATGAAGGCGCGGTAGCGCCAGGCGGCACGGTCGCTCTTGTAAAGCAGCGGTTTCAGCACCCGTTCCGCCGCATCCACCTGCCCCGATATGCCAAGGGACGCCGCGTAGCGATGGGTCAGTTCCACATCATCGGGCGTCCGCTGGAGCGCCGCCTGATAATCGCGCTGCGCCCCGGCCTGATCGCCGGTCATGTCCTTGGCAAGGCCGCGATCGGACAGCAGCACCACTTCGGAATAGCCCAGCCGCGTTGCCTGATCGAACAGGCGCAGCGCCTCGCCCGGATTCTGGTTCTTGAGCATCACCCGGCCAAGGCCCGCCTTCACCTTGCCATTATTCGGCTGGAGCATGTCGGCGCGCGCGAAAAAGCCCGCCGCCGCACGCGCGTCGTCCATGTCGAGCGCCGCCTCGCCCGCGCCGATCAGCGCTGCCACATCGCGCGGATTGGACGCCAGACGCGCGAGATTAGTGTTGAGATTTTCCGCGCTGGAAGGGCGCATCCCCTGCACCTGAGCCGGTTGCGCCAGAATTGGTTGTGCTGGCGCGAGGCCCGCTAAAAGCAGCCCGCCCAGAATCCATATGTCATAACGTCTCACAGGCAGCCCTTTAGCGGAAGGAAGCGGGGCAAGGGAATATGTCGAAAGAAAAAGCGCGCCCGGTTGCCCATGGCAGCCGATAGCGCGCTTGTCCTGCTGAGGCGGGGCCGAAGCCCGCGTCCGATTACTGGTTGCTCTGACGGTTCAGGAAACGCGGAATATCCGGAGTCGGCGCGCCATCATCGCTGGCCGCGGCGCCCTTGTCCGCGCCACGGGTAAGACCCGCCATCCGCTCGAACAGCGTCCCGCCGGTGGCGACACGCGGAGCCGCCTGCGGCGCGGGGGCCGGAGCCGGCTTGGCTTCGGCTTCCTCAGCGCCTAGCAGCAATTCGTCTTGCGAGGGGTCTTCATCCGAGAAGACGGCGGCCGGACGCGTCGGCGTGAAAGGCGCAGGCTTGGGCTGTTCCGCGACCGGCGGGGTCAGCGGCGCAGGGGCAGGCGCCGCAGGCACGTCCAGTTCCAGCGTTTCAGGTTCCGGCTCGGGCGCGGCGGCCGGCGCAGGGGCCGGAACCGGCTGCGGCGCGGACCTGGACGCGGCGGCAGTCGGCACAGCGACGGCCGGACGGCTGGCGAAGCTGAACGGCTGCGTCAACGGCGCGGCAGCGGCGCCTGCATCGCTGTCGATGCCGGTGGCGACCACCGACACGCGGATCTTGCCGTTCAGATTGTCGTTGAACGCCGAACCCCAGATGATGTTGGCATCCGGATCGACCAGCTCGCGGATATGGTTGGCGGCTTCGTCCACTTCCATCAGGCGCATGTCGTCGCCGCCGACGATGGAGACGATGACGCCCTTCGCGCCACGCATCGACACACCGTCGAGCAGCGGGTTGGCGATCGCCTTTTCCGCCGCCTGGAGCGCGCGGCCGTCGCCTTCGGCCTCGCCGGTGCCCATCATCGCCTTGCCCATCTCGCCCATGACCGAGCGGACGTCGGCAAAGTCGAGATTGATGAGGCCCGGCATGACCATCAGGTCGGTGATGCCGCGAACGCCCTGCTGCAACACCTCGTCCGCCATCTGGAAGGCTTCCTTGAAGGTGGTGTTCGGGTTGGCGATCAGGAACAGATTCTGGTTCGGGATGACGATGAGGGTATCGACATGCTTTTGCAGTTCCTCGATGCCGCTTTCCGCCGACTTCATGCGGCGGTTGCCCTCGAAGGTGAAGGGCTTGGTCACGACGCCGACAGTCAGAATGCCGCGATCGCGCGCAGCCTTGGCGATGACGGGAGCAGCGCCTGTGCCGGTGCCGCCGCCCATGCCGGCGGCGATGAAGCACATATGCGCGCCGTCCAGAGCCTGCTCGACCGAAGCGATGGTTTCCTCAGCCGCTGCCTTGCCGATTTCGGGGCGGGAGCCTGCGCCCAGGCCTTCGGTGATCTGCGGACCAAGCTGGATGCGCCGTTCCGCGGGCGAGGCGTTCAGCGCCTGCGCATCGGTATTGGCGACGATGAAATCAACGCCCTCGACCGAGGCGGCGATCATGTTCGCGATGGCGTTGCCGCCCGCGCCGCCGACGCCGATCACCGCGATGCGTGGCTTCAACTCGTCCACATGCGGTGGGCTGATTTCAATGCTCATAAATTCTAGCTCCCTCCAGCTTCGGTGACGTGAGCGAAACTGTCATCGAAGGTTAATGCAACAGATGATGGCGTAATTCACCAGTAAATTTCGCCTGACTTCACTTTATTTCAATAGTTCGTCTTCATGGCTTTGACCATTCTTTGCCACCAGGCAGGCGCACCGATACGATGAACCGTCTGAGAGGCAGGCGCTATCGTTCTAAGATCAACCGGGTTCGAAGCGCCGTAAAGCGCAAGACCGGCCAAAGTCGCAAAGGCCGGACCGCTATGCGCCTCGGGCAAGGCGGCGAGGCCACGGGGCCGCCCGATGCGCACGGCGCGCCCTAAAGCACCCTGGGCATAGTCGGCAATGCCCTTCATTTCGGCGCCGCCGCCGGTCAGCACCACTTGCCGCCCCGTGGGCGTGTTGAAACCCATGCCGGCGAGCGCGGCGTTCACCTCGACCATGATCTGGTTCAGCCGCTCGCAGATCACCGCCACCAGCGCGGCGCGAGTGATCTTGCCGCCATCGGCGTTGGGACCGGCGCTCTGGCCGGGAATGGCGACATCGCCATGGGGCGCGGCGATCTCGATCATGTCCCGGAAATCGCGGCGATTCTGCATGGCGGAGCCGTAGAAGCATTTGATCCGCTCCGCCTGGCTGCGGCGGATACCGAAGGCGGAAGCGATGTCGTCGGTGATATCCGACGCGCCGATGGGAATGCTGTGCAGGCCGACCAGCATGCCACCCGCATAAAGCGAGACATTGGTGACGCCCGCACCCAATTCGACCAACGCGACGCCCAAGTCCCTCTCCTCTTCGGACAGGCAGGCCAGGCCGGTGGCAATAGGCGAAGCGACGATGCTGTTCACATTGAGATAAGCCCCTCGAACGCACAGGTCGAGATTGGCCAGCGGCGCGCCATCGGCCAGCACCACATGGATATCGACGCCCAGCAGGTCGGCATGCATGCCCAGCGGCTTCTTCACCGGCACGCGGCCATTGATGGTGAAACAGGTCGGCTGCGCGTGCAGAACCACGCGCCCTTCGGGATCGATGCCCTGCTGGCCGGTGGTAAGCAGGTCATCGATATCGGCCTGCTCGACGCGATATCCGCCCATGTCGCGCTCGACCGTGACGACGTCGCTGACGAGAGAGCCACCCGAAAAGCTGACCCAGACATCCTCGATATTCGTGCCCGCCACGCGCTCGGCCTGCTCGACCGTTTCACGCACGGCCAATTCTGTCCGCTCCATGTCGGCAATGAAGCCGCGCCGCACGCCCCGGCTTTCGCGTTGGCCCGTCCCCAAAATCGCCAGTTCGCCATTTTCGGTGCGCCCCGCGATCAGCGCGGACACCTTCCACGATCCGATATCGATCGCGGTGACGAACTTTTCGACCTTGGGTTGAGCCATGGAGTCAGCCTTCCTCGCCCTTGGCGGGCGCGTCCGCGCTTGCCGCAGGCTTTTCGCTGGACGTGCCGGTGCCCTGGCCCTGCGGCAGGCGCAGCACGAAGCGGTCGGGATCGCGCATGTCGAACTTGACGATGCCCCGGCCCAGCAGCCGGTTCACGCCATCCATCCGCGCGAAATTGACGAGCGCCGTGGCCGACGGCTTGTCGCCTTCGGGCAGGGATAGCGTCTCACCCGACTGAAAGCGCAAATCCCAGCGCCGGTCCCCGACCCAGGTGGCGCCAGCCAGCATGGGCTTCAGCGCAGGCGCATTTTCCATCAACTTGTTGAGGCCCGCCGTCTGGAGATTGGCATTGGGGCCGACCACCAGCGGCAAATCGGGCATCGCGCCCGCGGACACCGATTGCAGCACCACGCCCTGCACGTCGATCAGATGGAGTTGGCCGTCATGCTGCCAAACCGCCACCGGATCGCGCTCGACGATATCGACCACCAGCGTATCGGGCAGGCGGCGGGAAATGCGCGCATCCTTGACCCAGCCAAGCTTCAGCATGTCGTCCCGCACCTTGGGCAGATCGAGCGACAGCATGGAGCGGCTCACCTGTCCCAGCGCGATATTGTAGATGGGCAGTTCGTCCATCCGCTCGACGCCGCGCACTTCGACCTTCTCGACCTCGAAACCCGCATTGGCGGCGAGTTCGGAGGCCTTCTGCCCGGCCATGGCGGGAAGACCCATCAGCATGGCTATGCCGACCAAGCCCGCTAGCACAATGCTAACGATGGCCCAGCTCGCCATGCGTTGGAGCGTTTCCTCGCTGAAAGGGAGCAGGTCGAGCAGGCTGTCGACCCAGTTCCGGCGCTTGACCGAGCGGCCCCTCCCTCCGCTGCGGCCGCGCGCGCCGGTCGCGCGCGTCAGCCGCGCCGTCCCGCCACGCCGGATGCGTGCTTCAGCCATGATCTGCCCCCTTTGCGCGCTGCTTCCCCTTCAACGCGTCCTCGACAATACGCTCCACCAGCTCGGCATAGTCAATGCCCAGCTTCGCCGCCTGTTCGGGAACAAGGCTTAAGGGCGTCATTCCCGGCTGGGTGTTCACTTCGAGCAGGAACAGCCCCTCGATCCCCTGATTGTCGTCCCAGCGGAAATCGGAGCGCGACGCGCCCTTGCAGCCCAGCAGTTGATGGGCGCGCAGAGCGATCGCCTTGCAGGCTTCCGCGATCTCGTTGGGAATCTCCGCCGGGCAGACATGCTCGGTCATGCCGTCGGTATATTTGGCGTCGAAATCGTAGAAGCCGCTTTTCGGGCGCAGTTCCGTCACCAGCAACGCCTCATCGCCCAGCACGGCGGTCGTCAGTTCCCGGCCGCGAATATAGGGTTCGGCCAGCAGCTCATCGAAATGCAGCCACGGCCCCTCGACATCCCGGCCGATGGGCGAGCCGTAATTGCCGTCCTGCGTCACGATGGCGACGCCGACCGAGCTGCCCTCATTGACCGGCTTCACCACATAGGGGCGCGGCAGCGGATCGGCTTCGAACAGGCTTTCGCTGCTCACGATATGGCCGCCGGGCATGGGGATGCCATGGGGCACCAGCGCCTGCTTGGTAAGTTGCTTGTCGATGGCGATGACCGATGTGGCGAGGCCCGAATGGGTGTAGGTGAGGCCCATCAGATCCATCATGCCCTGCACCGTGCCATCCTCGCCAGGGACGCCGTGGAGGGCGTTGAACACGACATCGGGCCTCGTTTCGGAGAGGCGCAGGGCCACGTCGCGGCCCATGTCGATGCGCGTGACCTTATGGCCGCGCGATTCCAGCGCCTTGGCGACGCCCTCGCCGCTCGACAGCGAAACAGGCCGCTCGGCGGACCAGCCACCCATCAGGACGGCGACATGCCAAGGGCCACGGCTCACTTGCTTACTCCCACAAGATTTTCCCGATTGGCATCGTCGGCCAACAGGCCGACACGCTGTATTTCCCATTCCAGTTCAATGCCGCTCTTTTCCCTGACGCGGCGGCGGACTTCCTCGCCCAAGGCCTCGATGTCCGCGCTGGTCGCGTCACCAAGGTTGAGGAGGAAATTGGTGTGCTTTTCCGAAACCTGCGCGCCACCCAGTTGCAGACCACGGCAACCGGCTTCATCCACCAGCGCCCAGGCCTTGTGACCTTCGGGGTTCTTGAAGGTCGAGCCGCCGGTCTTGCTACGGAGCGGCTGGCTTTCCTCACGGGCGGCAGCGATGCGGTCCATTTCCGCCTGGATTGCAGCAGGTTCGCCCGGAACGCCCCGGAAAACAGCGCTCACGACAACCGCGCCTTCGGGCAAAGTGCTGTGACGGTAGGTGTAACCCAGCGCGTCGAGCGGCAGCGTGACCACCTCGCCGGAACGCAACACGACTTCGCATTCCACGAGAATATCGCAGGTTTCGCGGCCATAGGCGCCGCCATTCATCCGCACGAAACCGCCGACCGTGCCGGGGATCGAGCGCAGAAACTCCAGCCCCGATATGCCTGCATCGCGCGCGGTCGAGGAAACGAGAATACCCGAAGCCCCTCCCCCGCAGCTCAGGGTCGTCGCGTCGATCTGCTCGACCTTGGCGAAGGGCTTGCCGAGGCGCACGACCACACCTGGAACGCCGCCATCGCGGACGATCAGGTTGGAGCCGAGGCCCAACGCCATCACCGGGATCGCCGGGTCCAAATCACGCAGAAAATCCGAGAGATCCTCCACATCCTTCGGCTCGAACAGCCATTGCGCAAGACCCCCCGTCTTGAACCAGACGAGGGGGCCAAGCGGCGCATCAGGCTTGAGCGAACCGCGAACCGAGGGAAGAGCCGTCGCCGCCAACCTCAATCGCGTATCCCCCAGAGCCGCATCCAGCCCTTCATCGCCTTCATGCCCGCTTCGCCCGCCTGGGTCGCGGCATGCCCGGCCTCGACATTGCGCTGCGCCGTATCGACCATTTCGCGGGCGACTTCGATGCCTTGCATCTGAATGTCGATTATCCGCTTCTGCATTTCCAGGCCGACATTGAACAGTTCGAACATCAGGCGGCCTCTTTCGCTGCAACGGCAGCAGCAAGCCCCGCCGCCCATTTTGTGATGTCCCCCGCGCCGAGACAGATGATCATGTCGTCCGCCTGAACATCAGCGGCGATCACGCGGGCAAGCTCATCGGCTCCTTCGACGATCGAAGCGCGATGATGCCCCCGGCGCTTCAAACCCGCGACCAGTTCGGCACTGTCCACGCCCTCGATCGGCTGCTCGCCCGCCGGATAAACCGGGGCGGCATAGACGATGTCGGCGTCGTTGAAGGCTTGTTGGAACTCGTCCATCAGGTCGCGCAGACGGGTGAAGCGGTGCGGCTGGACCACGGCGATGACGCGGCCTTTAGCCCCTTCACGGGCGGCAGCCAGTACCGCCTTGATCTCGACCGGATGGTGGCCATAATCGTCGATGACCGTGGCCGTGCCGCCGTCGACGGCGATTTCCCCGACCTTGGTGAAGCGCCGCTTCACCCCGCCGAATTTGGCGAAGCCGGTCTGGATCGTGGTGTCGTTGATCCCCATTTGCAGCGCCACGCCGATCGCCGCCATGGCGTTCAGCACATTGTGGCGGCCGGGCATCGGCATTTCGATCCCTTCGATGCGGCGGGTCGAGCCGTCCCGCTCGCGGATCTGCACATCGAAGCGGTTGCCGCCGGGGATAGGCTGGACATTCTCGCCGCGAATATCGGCCTGCGCCGAGAAGCCGTAAGTAACGATGCGCCGGTCCTGCACGCGGGGCAGGATCGCCTGCACTTCCGGATGATCGAGGCACAGCATCGCCGCGCCATAGAAAGGCACATTCTCGACGAATTCGACAAAGGCGTCCTTCACCTTGTCGAAGCTACCATAATGGTCGAGATGCTCGGGATCGATATTGGTCACGACCGCCAGCGTGCCGTCGAGCCGCAGGAAGCTGCCGTCGCTCTCATCGGCTTCGACCACCATCCAGTCGCTCTTGCCGAGACGGGCGTTGGAGCCATAGCTGTTGATGATGCCGCCATTGATGACGGTCGGGTCCACCCCGCCCGCGTCCAGCAGCGCCGCGACCATGGAGGTGGTCGTCGTCTTGCCATGCGTGCCCGCAATCGCGACCGTGGATTTGAGCCGCATCAGTTCCGCCAGCATTTCCGCGCGGCGGATGACGGGGACACGCTTTTCCAGCGCCAGATCGACTTCCGGATTGCCTTTCTTGATCGCGGTGGAGGTCACGACCACGGCGGCATCGCCCAGATTTTCGGCCTTGTGGCCGATCATCACATCGATGCCCTTCTTGCGCAGCCCCTCGACCACATAGCCTTCGGCGACGTCAGACCCCTGAACCTTGTAACCCAGATTATGCATCACCTCAGCGATGCCGGACATGCCGATGCCGCCAATGCCGATGAAATGGATCGTGCCGATGTCGGTGCCGACACCCTTCATGCGGGAACTCCCTGGAGATTAAGGCTGGTCGGCGTAGGGCCGACACGCAGCGGGTCATTGACGATGGGCGCGGGGCCGATGCTTTCCAGCAGGTCGGCCATGTCACGCGCGGCATTGGGGCGGCCGCAGGCGCGAGCGCGCTTCGCGGCATTCTGTAGGGCGCCGGGTTCCAGCGCCATCTTCTGCATCTGCTTGGCGAGTTCGACCGCCGTGAAGCGCGCCTGCGGGATGGTGCGCGCACCGCCCGCCTCGGTCATTTCTCGGGCATTGGCGGTCTGGTGATCGTCCATGGCGCTCGGCAGCGGGATCAGGATCGCCGGACGGCCCGCGCAGGTCAATTCCGCCAGCGTCGAAGCGCCCGCGCGCGCGATCACCAGATGCGACCAGCCCAGTTTCTCCGGCACATCGTTGAAATAGGTCGCGAGATCCGCAGGGATTTCGAGATCGGCGTAGAGCTTGCGCACACGTTCGATATCCTCGGCGCGGCATTGCTGGGTGACTTGCAGACGGCGGCGGAGGCTCAAAGGCAACATGCCCAGGCCATCGGGCACCACGCTGGAAAGGATCGTCGCCCCCTGGCTGCCGCCGATCACCAGTACGCGGAAGACGCTTTCGTCGGTCAGCGCCGGAAATTCCTCCTCGCGCAGATGCTTCACTTCCTCGCGCACCGGATTGCCGATCAGGTGGACCTTCCCGGCATATTTGTCCTTGAGCCGTCCGACCTCCGGATAAGCGGTCGCGATGGCATCGACCCGTCCGGCCAGATAGCGGTTCACCCGGCCCAACACCGCATTCTGTTCATGGATGGCGGTCGGGATACCGTCGGCCAGCGCGCCGAGCAGCGCAGGCATGGCCGGATAGCCCCCAAAACCCACCACAGCAGTTGGACGGAAGGTTTCGTTGAGCCGTCGCGCCATCGCCCGGCCCGCGAGGATCGCATTCAAGGCGCCCGGCCAGCTTTTGGGATTCTTGGTCATCCGCCCTGCGGGCATGACATGGACCTGCGCCTTATCGAAAATGCCGGGAATCTTCGCGCCGCGCTCATCGGTCACCAGAGCGACATGATGGCCGCGCAGCATCAGCTCTTCCGCGACGGCATGCGCCGGAATCATATGACCACCCGTCCCGCCTGCGGCGAGGACGAAGTGACGGGAAATGCTCATCGACCACTCCATTTGACGACCGTGTGCCGACCCATGAAGGGGTTGCGCCGCGTGAACGCGAGCAACAGGCCGACGCCGATACAAAGCGCCAGCATAGAGGAGCCACCGTAGCTGATAAAGGGCAGCGTCATGCCCTTGGACGGAAATATCTGGGCATTGACGCCCATGTTGATGATCGCCTGTAAGCCAAACTGGGTGGTGAGGCCTGCTGCTGCGAGGATGGTGAAATTATCATCCTCATCCAGCATCCGCAGGAAAACGCGCACGACGATGGCCAGATAGACGCAGGCGATGCCGATGCAGGCGAGCAGGCCGAACTCTTCCCCGATCACGGAGAAGATATAGTCGGTATGCGCTTCGGGCAGGCGAAATTTATTCTGCCCGCCGCCAGGTCCGACGCCCAGAAAGCCGCCATGGGTGATGGTGCGGAAAGCCAGTTCGGTCTGGTCCGGCCCGGTATCCTGCGCCACGCCGATGCCGAGAAAGTCGTTGATGCGCTGGCGGCCATTCTCATAGAATATGTACATTAATACCAAGCCACCCAGCCCGCCGCCCGCCAAACCGCCAATGGCGCGCATCGACACGCCCGACAGCAGCAGCAGCCCGCCCCAGCAGGCGAGGAAGATCACCGTCTGACCAAAGTCCGGTTGCCGCATCAGTACCACCGCGATCATCGCGGTGGTCACGAAGGTCAACTGGATCACCGGCAGCGTCATATCCTTGCCGCGCAGCGACAACAGCCAGGCCATCGTCACCACATAGACGGGCTTCAGAAACTCGGACGGCTGGAAACGAAAGCCCGGCAGGTCGATCCAGCGCTTCGCCCCGTTCACCGTGGACCCGAGCACCGGCACCAACAATAATGCCAGCGCAAAGACGATGCACAGGCAGAAAGCCAGCCGCCGCGCCTGTGTCCGGGGCAGCATGGAGATCACCAGCATGATCGGCAGGCCGATGAACACCCACATCAGCTGGCGGTAGAAATAGATGAGAGGCGTCACGGAAACCGTGCTCGTGGACCGGTCGATCGCCGCCACGGGCGAAGCCGCCGCCACCGCCACCAGCCCGATCGCCATCAGTGCGACGATCAGCGACAGCAGCACACGGTCGATTTCCCAGAACCAGATGGCCAGCGCCGTGCGCTCACGCGGGACGGTACGGTTCCTGAACTCCCTGACCAGTTCACCAGCTCTGGACATGCCTCTTGCCCCTCTATTCCAGTGCCGCGACGGCGGCGGCGAAGGCATCGCCCCTCGCCTCGAAATCGCGGAACTGGTCGAAACTCGCGCAGGCGGGCGACAGCAGCACCACATCCCCCGGCTGGGCCACCCTCGCCGCGCGGCGAACGGCGGCGGATAGCATTTCCGAGTCATCCACCGCCATAGAGCCACGCAACAACTCAGCGAACATAGGCCCCGCTTCACCGATGGTGTAGGCCTGTGCCACATTGTCGAAATAGGGTGCGCACTCGTCCAGATTGTCGGTCTTGGCGAGGCCACCGACGATCCAGTGCAGCCGTTTGCGGCCCTCGACCGGCGGATAGGCCGCCAGAGCGGGCGCGGTCGAGGCTGCGTTGGTCGCCTTGCTGTCGTTGACGTAGAGGACGCCGTTCAGTTCCCGCACCCGCTGCATCCGGTGCGGGAGCGAGGCGTAGCTGGCAAGGGCGGCTTTGATCGTAGCAGGATCAATACCGAGCGCCGCAGCCGTTACCATCGCGACTGCGGCATTCTGCGCATTATGCGGCCCTTGCAGCGAGGGCCAGCCACGCTGTTCCACAGGATCAACCAACCCGGACGACACCTCGACCACATCTTCTCCACCGCCACGGGCCTGGCAGACCTGGGCGAGGATGGAACGGCTCGGTTCATCTTCGGCCGCAATGATGGCGCGGTGCCCCGCCGACTGCATTTCAAACAGACGCGCCTTGGACGCTACATAGCCTTCAAAGCCATTATAGCGGTCCAGATGGTCCGGCGTGATGTTGAGCAGCACCGCCACATCGCAATCGAGGCTCTGCGTCAGGTCGATCTGATAGCTCGACAGCTCCAGCACATAGACGCCGCCCTCCGGCAGTGGATCCTGCCCGAGAATGGGAAGGCCGATATTGCCGCCCATGCGCGTCGGGATGCCCGCCGTCTCGATGATATGATGGACCAGCGCGGTGGTGGTCGACTTGCCGTTGGTGCCGGTGATCCCGACCACGCGATGCTTGGGCAGCGCCGGGCGGGCCAGCGCGAACAGCTCTATGTCGCCGATGATCGGTACGCCCGCCAATTTGGCGTGCATGGCGATGGGATGCTTGTTGAGCGGCACGCCGGGCGAAACGACCACGCCGTCAAAGCCCTTGAGGTCGATCTCAGCCGGATCGGCCAGTTCCGCCTTGTCCGCGACAGCCGCGCGGGCTTCGTCGCGGCTATCCCAGGCGACGACCTGCGCCCCGCTTTCCGCCAGGCATTCGACTGTGGCGAGGCCGGAACGGGCCAGACCCAGCACCGCATATTTCTTGCCCGCAAAGACGTCGGATACGATCCCCATGGCGCTCACCGGAGCTTCAGAGTGGCGAGGCCGGCCAGGGCCAGCACGAAGGAAATGATCCAGAAACGGATCACGACGGTCGGTTCGGCCCAGCCTAGCTGTTCGAAATGATGGTGGATCGGCGCCATCTTGAACACGCGCTTGCCGGTCCGCTTGTAGAAGAAGACCTGGATGATGACGGACATGGCCTCGACCACGAACAGCCCGCCGATCACGCCCAGCACGATTTCATGATGCGCGGTGACGGCGATCACGCCAATGGTGCCACCGAGCGCAAGACTGCCCGTATCGCCCATGAACACGGCCGCAGGCGGTGCGTTGAACCAGAGGAAGGCCAGGCCCGCCCCGATGATTGCCCCGCAAAGAATGGTGAGGTTGCCCGCGCCGGGCACATGCGGAATGCCCAGATAGCCCGCAAAGTCCGCGCGGCCGACCAGATAGACGATCGCCATGAAGGCCATGCAGGCGATGATCACCGGCATGGTGGCGAGGCCATCAAGACCGTCAGTCAGGTTCACCGCATTGCCGAAAGCCACGATCACGAACGCTGCGAACAGGAAGTAAAACGGCCCCAACTCGATCGCCGGGCCATTGTAGAAAGGCACATAAAGCGCGGTATTGCCATGCTGGCTGACAATCAGCCATGCCGCAAAACCCGCGATCAGAAACTCGAAGGCCAGACGCATCTTGCCCGAAAGCCCCTTGTGGCTGGCCTTCGTCACCTTGTCATAATCGTCGAGGAAGCCGATGGCGCCAAAGCCCAAAGTCACGAACAGGCAGGCCCATACGTAAATGGACGACAGGTCCATCCACAGCAGCACCGACGATACCACCGACGTCAGGATCATCAGCCCGCCCATGGTCGGCGTGCCGCGCTTGGCAAGGTGGGTCTGCGGGCCGTCGTCGCGGATCGGCTGCCCCTTGCCCTGCCGCACCCGCAGCCAGCCGATGAAGCGCGGCCCGATCACCAACCCGATGATCAACGCCGTCGCAATCGCGGCGCCAGCGCGGAAGCTGAGATAACGGATGAGGTTGAACACACCCGCGAAATCCATGGTCTGGGCAAGCCAGTAGAGCATCAGTTCGTCTTTTCCTTGAGCGCGGCGACGAGCCTCGACAAGCCAATGCCGTTCGAGCCTTTCACCAGAATCGCGTCACCCGCGCGCATTTCCCTTTGAATAAGATCAGTTGCATTCGCCGTGTCCGACACATGATCAAAAGCGATCACGCCGCCGAGCGCATCCGCCAAAGATTGCATTTCCTCGCCAACGAGGATGGCATAATCCACCTGTCCCGCCGTCAGCGGTTCGACCAGCCCGGCGTGCAGCTCCCGGCTCCGGTCGCCCAGCTCGCGCATGCCGCCCAGCACGGCGACGCGGCGCCTGGCCTGCTCCCGGCCCAACTGCTTGAGCGTCGCCGCCATGCTCAGCGGATTGGCGTTGTAGCTTTCATCGATCAGCAGCGCCTCGCCGCCCTCAACCGGCACAATGCGCCGCTCGCCCCGGCCCGGCAGCCCCGGCATCTCCGCCAGAGCCAGCCCCGCCGCCGCCAGGTCGCCGCCCAGCGCCTCGACCGCCGCCAGCACGGCCAGCGCATTGGACACCCAATGCTCGCCTGGCGCGCCCACGGTGAAGCATAGTTCCACGCCGGGCAGCGTCGCCGTGACCAGCGTGCCGCCGCCCGCCGCCGGCACCATTTCGCGGGCGCGGACATCGGCCTCCGGATCAAAGCCGAAGGTCAGGATGCGCGCGGCATGCCGCTCCGCCTTGGCATAAAGGGTGGCGACATGGGGGCTGTCATAGGGGATGACCGCCGTGCCGCCCGGTTCCAGCCCTTCGAAAATTTCGGCCTTGGCCTCCGCGATCTTCTCCTCGGTGCCGAAAAATTCGATATGGGCGGGCGCGATGGCGGTGACGATGGCGACATGCGGTCGCACCTGCTGCGTCAGCGCAGCCAGTTCGCCCGCATGGTTCATGCCCATTTCGAACACGCCGAAGGCCGAGTCCCGCGCCATGCGCGCCAGGCTGAGGGGCACGCCGACATGATTATTATAGCTTTTGACCGAACGATGCACTTTGCCGGGGCAGATCCGGTCGAGCGCATGGAACAGCGCTTCCTTGGTGCCGGTCTTCCCAACCGATCCAGTGACGCCGACCACCTTGCCCTGCATCCGGGCGCGCGAGGCCCGGCCCAAAGCCACCAGCGCCGCCGCGCTGTCGGGCACCAGCACATGCGGCTGGGCGATCGGTTCGCTGACGATGGCGCCCGCCGCGCCCTGCCCGAAGGCTTTTTCCACGAAACGATGGCCGTCCGTCGTTTCGCCCTTCATCGCGACGAACAGGTCGCCGCCCGTCACTTCGCGGCTGTCGAACGCCATGCCAGAAACGGCGAAGGGCGCCGAAGCGACGCCCCCTGTGGCCTGCACAATCTCTTCGGAGGTCCACAATGCGCTCATCCAGCGCATTCCCGCGCCACGGTCACATCGTCAAAGGGCAACACACGGTCCCCGATAATCTGCCCCTGCTCATGCCCCTTGCCCGCAAGCAGCACGATATCATCCGCGCCCGCCTGCGCAATGGCGGCGGCAATGGCGGCGCGGCGCCCACCAATCTCCTCTGCCCCCGGCGCGCCTGCCATCACGGCGGCGCGGATCGAGGAAGGTTCCTCCGAACGCGGATTGTCGTCGGTCACGATCACATGGTCGGCCAGTTCCGCCGCGACCTTGCCCATTTGCGGCCGCTTGCCTGCATCGCGGTCTCCGCCCGCGCCGAACAGCGCGATCAAGCGCCCACGCGTATGCGGACGCAGCGCCTCGATCGCCGCGCGCAGGCCATCGGGCGTATGCGCATAATCGACATAGACCGGCGCGCCCGCTCTGGTGATGACGGCCCGTTCCAGCCGCCCGCGCACCGGCTGCACCCGGCCGAGCAGTTCCAGCACCTTGGCCACATCTTCGCCGCCCGCGATCACCAGCCCGGCGGCGGTCAGCGCATTGGCGGCCTGATAGGCGCCGATCAGCGGCAAATTCACTTTATAGAGTTTGCCCTCGACCTCGACTTCCAGCGCCTGGCCCAACTGGGTCGGGGTGCGGTTGGCAAGGCGAAAGCCAAGCCCCTGCACCCCGACGCTCAGCACACGAAGCCCCCGCTTCGTAGCCCGCTGGATGACCTTGTCCGACCACTCGTCATCGGCCCAGACGACCGCCGTGCCATCGGGCGCGACCACCTCGTCGAACAGCCGCATCTTGGCCTCGAAATAGCTGTCCATGTCGCCATGATAATCGAGATGATCGCGCGACAGGTTGGTGAAGGCGCCGACCGACACCGGCAGCCCTTCGGTGCGATATTGAGCAAGGCCATGGCTCGACGCCTCGAACGCGGCGTGGGTGACGCCCTCGCGCTTCAGGCCGGACATGTTGGAGAGGAAGGTCACGATGTCCGGCGTGGTCAGCCCTGTGGACACCTGATCGACCGAGGTGGTGACGCCCAAAGTGCCAATGGAGGCCGAATGATGCCCCAGCATCCGCCACAATTGCCGCGCCAGTTCCACCGTGGAGGTCTTGCCGTTGGTCCCTGTGACGGCAACCGTGACATCCGGGAAAGGCGCGAAATAGCGCGCGGCCAACTGCGCGAACAGGCGGCGCGGATTGTCATGGGCGATATGGATCGCGCCATCGACCTTGGCCTCGGGCCGGGCAACGACCGCCACGGCTCCTGCGCGAACGGCGGCGGGAATATAATCCTCGCCATTCACGCGCGCGCCCTGGAAGGCCCCGAACACCGTGCCCGGCGCGACCTTCCGATTATCGATCGCAAAGCCCGACACCGGCACATCTAGCGATGCCTTGGTGTCGGGCTTTGCATCCAGCCCCTCGATGAGCGACCCGAGGCGCATCCTATTCTTTCTCCTTGTCGCCGTGCAGCAACGGCATGAGGTCGGAAATATCGACGTCGCGGCGCTCGTCGGGCAGCACGCCCAGCATCGGCCCGGTGCGCTCGACCACCCGCTTCACCACCGGCGCGGCGGTCCAGGCCGCCGTGCGCAGGCCATATTGACCCGTCGCCTCGTCCATGGTGACGAGGACCACATAGCGCGGATTGTCCATCGGGAAGGCAGAAGCGAAAGTCGTCACCAGCGAAGTCTTGTTATACCGGCCTTCTTGGGGTTTTTCGGCCGAACCAGTCTTGCCGCCCACCCGGTATCCCTTGGCGTCGGCGCTGCGACCTGTACCCGCCGCGACGATCATGCGCAACAGTTGCCGCATGCGCGCGCTGGTGGCGGCGGAGAAGACCCGGCGGCCCTCCGGCACCTCTTCGGCCTTCAATTTGCGCAACGTAGCGGGCCGCCACAGCCCGCCATTGACCAGCGCCGCATAAGCCGAAGCGAGATGCAAAGGCGTTACGGCGATGCCATGGCCATAGGAAACGGTCAGCGTGGTGATGCGCCCCCAATTGGCCGGCCAGAGCGTCCCGGCGCGTTCGTTGAGTTCGATCGGCGCACGATCGTTGAAGTGCAACTCGCGGAAAATATGCTGCAAAGGCTCCGCGCCCATCTGGTCGGCGATGCGCGCCGTGCCGATATTGGAGCTGTGCACGAGGATTTCCGGCACGTTGATCCAGCGGCCAAGCGGATGGTCGTCCTTGATCCGGAAACCGGCGATGGCAAGTGGGGCTGTCGCGTCATAGGTCCTGGACATGGAGGTCACGATCCCCCGGTCCATCGCCGCGGCGATCGACAGCGGCTTGAACGCCGAACCCAGCTCATAGCGCGCCTGCACCATATGGTTGCAGAGCGGCGATTCGCTGCACGACTTGCCCGCGTAATTTTGCAGCTTGTTGGGGTCGAAGACCGGGATTGACGCCATGGCGATCACTTCGCCGCTATTGGCATCCAGGATCACCCCGCTTGCGCCCTTGGCGCGGGTCTGCACCAATTGCGCGTAAAGCTCGCTCTCCAGCGCGCCCTGGACCCGGCTATCGATGGACATGGCGAAGGGCTGCCCACGCAGCGCAGGATCGGTCAGGCGGTCGTTGAACGCGGCCTCGACGCCCATGCCGCCCTTGCCATCCGCATTGGGCGCAAAGCCAAGCACATGCGCCGCCAAGGTGCGCTGCGGATAGAGCCGTTCCTTTTCACGCGGAAATTCGATGCCGATCTCGCCCAGCGCATTCACCGCCGCCACTTCCTCGGGCAGCGCGCGGCGGCGCAGATAGGCCCAGCCTTTGCCGGTCAGCTTCTTGTGGAAGGCCGATTCCGGTTCATCGGGGAAAATCTCATGCAGCTTGCGCGCAAGATCGGATGGATCGCTGATCAGCTTGGAAGGCCGCACCGCTATGGAATAAGCGTCCATGGTCCGCGCCAGCGGCACCCCGTTGCGGTCCACAATGTCGGCCCGAGCAGGCAGTCCCGACATCACGTCGCCGCCCCGTCCGCCACCCGAAAAAATGCCGACCCAGGTCAGCCTCAGGACCACCACGCCTGTAACAACCAAGAACAGGATCAGCAGCAGCATCAGCCGGTTGTGCGCGATCGCCGTCAGGTCGACCCGCTGCTTGCCCGCTCTGGCTCCGCCTGGCTGGACGATGATCGTCGCCATTTCAGCGATCCCCCTTGCGACGCTCGCGCTTGGCCTGCGCCGTCAGATCGCCCATGGTGCTGTCGTCCAGCAGCTTCGCGTCCAGCATCGCCATCCGCTCGGCGCGGCGAGCGACGGGATTGGGCTTCGAACTGTCGGCGTCATCCTTTGCCTTTTCCTTGGCGGTCTTAACCACGGGCTTGGCAATCTTGTCGACATTGTCGGCGGCATGGGCTTCGCGAATCACGGCGATGTCGCTGCGGATCTGCGTCGCGGCAGGGCTCGCCGGGGCGGCCTGGGGCGCGGAGGGCAGGTCGGCGGGCGTCTGCACCATCGCCACCATCACCGGCGGCGCGACATAGTCCGGCCCATTGGGCTGCACGCCGTCCAGATGCGCCAGAGCGCGCTCGCCCGCCAGATATTGCTGGGCGGTCGGCGTCGCATACATGAAATCATCCTGATTCCAGCGTTCAAGCTGGCGCATGTTCGCGCGCGCGCTGAACTCGGTCTCCAGATAGCGGATATCGGCCTTCGCCCGCGCGATCTGCACCCGCACCTTCATCAGCTCGTTGCGCTCGGTCGCAACCTTCAGCGACACCATATAAGCCCCCAGCGCACCTAACGCGACGAGCAAGATCCAGATCAGGCTCTGCAATCTCTTGACCGCGATCATGAGCGGGGACTCCGGGTGGCAACAGGGGCGGAAGTGCGAATGGCGCTGCGCAGGGTGGCGGATCGGGCTCGGGGATTGCGGGCCAGCTCCGCTTCTCCGGGCCGCACCGCCTTGGCAGGCTTTTCGAAAGTGGGCGCGGGACCGAGCTTCTTCTGAGGCAAATGGCGCGATCCACCTGCTTCGCCACCACTGCGATTGCGCAGGAACTGCTTGACGATGCGGTCCTCAAGGCTGTGGAAGGTCACGACCGCCAACCGCCCGCCTTCCTCCAATATCGCCTCGGCCGCCTCCAACCCGCGCTCCAGCTCCTCCAGTTCGCGATTCACATGGATGCGGATCGCCTGGAAGGTCCGGGTGGCCGGGTCTTTCTTGTCATGCGGCTTGTGGCCGAGCGCCCGGCGCACGACGCTCGCCAACTGGCCGGTACGCTCCAACGGACGCGCCTCGACAATCGCCTTCGCCACGCGGCGCGAGCGCGGCTCCTCGCCATAGCGATACAGGACATCGGCAATTTCCTGCTCGGGGGCATTGTTGAGGAAATCGGCGGCGCTCATGCCGCTCTGGCTCATGGTCATGTCCAGCGGCCCGTCACCCTGGAAGGAAAAACCCCGCTCCGGCCGGTCCAATTGCATGGAGGACACGCCAATATCCAGCGTCACGCCCGCCACCGAGGGCACGCCCCGCTGCGCCAGCAGTTCCTCCATCCGCGAAAACTCACCGGCGATCAGGGTAATGCCCTTCTCGTCGGCCAGCGCCTGTCCTTCCCGAATCGCATCGGGATCGCGGTCGAAGGCGAAGACCTTCGCGCCCTTGCCCACCATGGCGCTGGAATAGCCGCCCGCGCCGAATGTGCCGTCGACATGGACCTCGCCGGGGTTGATGGCGAGAGCGTCGAGCACTTCGTCGATGAGCACCGGAATGTGACGATCGGGGTCGACGGGAGCGCTCACTTGCCGCCTCCCGCTTCGCGCTGGTCCAGCCAGCGGCGCACCTTGTTGCGGATCAGTTCCGGCCGGTCCTTGCTGCCGACCAGCGTTTCGGGCTTCCAGATCTGGATGTAGCGGCCCACACCATAGAAGAAGACTGCGTCAGTGATGCCATATTCCTCTTTGATATCGGGGTACATGGCGAAGCGGCCGCCTTCGTCGAAATTCACCTCCTCGATCGTGCCGAGGCGGCGTTCCAGCTCCAGATCGGCATCATAGTCGCGGCCGGCCGCGCGCGCTTCGCGGGCCAATTCCTCGACTTCGGTGAACAGATGACGGCGATGCGACTCACCAAAGGCCGTGGCGCAGGGGTTGCCACCATGGACCGAGAGAAAAAGCCGCGTTTCGTTGCCGCTGGAGAGCTTGACCTGCCGGCGCATCTCCAGGGGCAGCACGAAACGGCCCTTGCCGTCCGCGACGCTGAACGCGTTGCCCGTATAGAGAATGACTTCCGACACTTTTGGACCGCTGCCCCTCTGTTCCCAGGGCGCAGGCTGTCGCCAACCGGATCGCCACGATGACGAACCGGCTCACAGGACTAGCAAAGCCTGACAAACCCCTATGGCTTTCAAATACCAAGCCACGGGGTTCAAGAAAAGGGATATTTTGGGAGAATCCGGGAAATCCTGTTTTGTTCTGGTATTTAGTCCCCAATTTCTGGTTTCGGGACGATGACATGTTGTCGAGAGCGGTCAAAATGCGCCCGATTCCGCCGCCGGAACAGCACCGCGCCCAAGGCTGCCCAGAAAATCCCGGCCAGAGCTGCCCAGCGGACGGCGTTGACCAGCGCCTGGCCCGACCTGACCCAGCGGCGACCGGCAGGAAGCTCGCCACCCAAGGCCTGTGCGACAAATTGCGGCGTATCGGCGGTCCACTGACCGGGGTCCAACGGCGCGGCCGGATCGGCCAGCCAGAGGCGGTCGTCGATCAGGTCGGCATCGGCCACGATGGTCGCCACCCCCTTTCCCACCCCGCAGTGCGCCACCAGCCCACGTCCCCCGATGCGGCAATCCGGCCCGGCATCATCGAAACCCGAGGCCGCATAGACGGTCAGCATCCGCCCATCGCCCAGAAAACGGCGTTCCTCGCCCGCTCCAGCGGCAGGCGGCATCAGCTTCACGCCCCAATATTCGATCATCGCGGAGAGCGGGGTAACGGCAGGCGGCCGGCGCCGGTCACCCAATGGCAAGTCCATCGGCCAGCGCAATTGCGGATCGGCCAGGATCAGCGCTTTGCCGCCCCGCCTGATCCACGCATTGAGCGCCACCAGTTCATCCATCGAAAAGGCGCGCGGTTGGGCAAGCAGCAGCGCCTTGGTCCGGCTCTTTTCCAACGCGAATGGGCTGTCGACGGGCGTGACCGTGAAGCGCTGGCGCAACAGGGCGATGATGGGCGCGTCAGCCTTGGCCGCCAGCCCCTTCTCGCCGTCTCTCCAGAAAAGCGGCAAGCCACTGATGACCGCCAATTCCGGCCGCCGTTGTAAAGGTTCAACGCGAGGCTCTCTGGCAAGCCAACATATCGCCAAAGCCAGCAGAGCCAGCCCTAGCCCCACCAACTGCCGTGCTCCTGCAACGGCAGGAGCACGAAACCTTTCAAATTGAAGCCCCGCCAAGGTTGCCAGTGCCACCACGCCGAGCAACCACGCCACCGGCACCAACCCCGGCACATGCCAACTCGCCAAAAACGCGCAAGATAGCACCGCCCCCGGCGTTCCCAGCCCGACCCACCAGGCCGCCCCCTCACCCCGCCGCGCTTTTAAAAAAGCAGCCGCCGGGGTCAACAACAGCGCAGGCAGCATCCAGCCACGCGGATCGACCTGCCCCGTCCGCAGCAACGCCGGAAGCCCGCCGAGCAGCACCAGCACCCCCGGCAAAGCCAGCATCGCCCAAGTTCGGAGCAGAAATTTCAAGCTGTTAGTCAGCGCGAAGCCGGTGGAATCTCACGATCCATGGGTTTCTTCAGATTGGGGTCCGGCTGCAAATCCGGCACGATCGGCGCCTGCTCCGGCGCGGGCTGCACGCCCAGTTCCGCCAGCGGCTCCTTGGGCGACACGGCATTGACGTCCAGCGTGGGCACGGTGGGCGGCGGTACGGTCGGATCGTCAATCCGCGCCTTATCGATCACGATATTCGCCAGACCCACGAGCAACACCACGCCCGCCAGCCCGGTGAGGCCGATCTGGACACGCTGCAACCCTTCCTGTTGGCGGGGTGTTTCAGCCATGAAGCGCTCTTTTTCTTTTACCGTCGAGACCCGTATCAACGGTCAACGAGTGTGCGCGAGCCAGGGGAAGACAGTCAAGCCCTTCGATTCCAGCCATTCGCGATTATAGAGCGTTGAAAGATAACGGAATCCCGTATCGCACAGGATGGTGACGATCCGCTTGCCCGGCCCGAGCTGCTTCGCCAGCGCCACCGCGCCCGCGACATTGATGCCCGAGGACAGCCCCAGACATAGCCCTTCCTCGGCCAACAAGCGCCGCACCCAGAGCAGCCCTTCTTCATCGGAAATGCGGAACTGCGTATCGATCGGCGCGCCTTCCAGATTGGCGGTGATCCGGCCCTGACCAATGCCCTCGGCCACCGAATTGCCCTCCGCCTTCAACTCGCCATGGGCGTAATAATTGTAGAGTGCCGCACCATGCGGATCGCTCAAGGCGATGGTGATATTCTCGTCATGCGCCTTCAGGCCCAGCCCGACGCCCGCAATCGTCCCGCCCGTGCCCGCCGCGCAAGTGAAGCCGTCGACCTGCCCATCCATCTGGGTCCAGATCTCCTCGGCCGTGCCGATGATATGCGCCTTGCGGTTGGCGATATTGTCGAACTGGTTCGCCCAGATCGCCCCTTCGGTTTCCTCGGCCATACGGCGAGAGGTGTGCACAAAATGGCCGGGGTTGGAATAGGGCGCCGCCGGCACCGTCACCAGCTCGGCGCCCAGAGCGCGCAGCGTGTCCATCTTCTCGCGGCTCTGCGTCTCGGGCATGACGATGATCGTCTTATACCCCTTGGCATTGGCCACCAGCGCAAGGCCGATGCCGGTATTGCCCGCCGTGCCCTCCACGATCGTGCCGCCAGGCTTCAACAGCCCCTTTTCCTCGGCATCGTTGACGATGAACAGCGCGGCGCGATCCTTCACCGAAGCGCCGGGGTTGGCGAATTCGCACTTGGCGAAAATGTCGCAGCCCGTCTCTTCCGAAGGGCCGGTGAGGCGCACCAACGGCGTGTTGCCAATCAGGGCAAGGCTATCATTCTGAACCAGCATGGTCTCCGCATAGCGGACCAGATACGCCCTTGCCAAGCAAGGGAATGATGGCCGCGCAAAAGTCCGGTTTGTCCTTCGCCCCGTTAAGCTTTGCTTCCCCCGCTGTTCCATTGCGGGACAGCGCGTAATCGTGGGAGGAAATGGCAAGGCTTTTCCCTTATGGCCGGTGCCAAGCTACGGATTCTCAGAGGAAAAGATCAGTTGGCGGGCGGCAGGACAGTAAAGGCGATGAGGGCGAGGCATGGCGCGATCGCCGCGCTGGCGCTTGTCGCACTGGCCGCGCCGCGCCTGATCACCGCCGCGCCTCTCGACCTTCTGGCCGCGACGGGAATCCAGGATGACCCCGCCGAAAAGCCGGGCCAGAATTTCCCCGGATCAGCCTTTTTCTTCGCTGAGGGCGCTTTCGATCCCGTAGCTGGCGCCGCCACGCTGAACAGCGAGCATGTTCTGGGACTCGACGCGGTGCAGGTCGCCCCCGCCATGGCATTTCGCGGGCTGACGGCGCTCGACAGCTACCGGGCACTCAACTGCCTGACCTCCGCCATCTATTATGAGGCCGGGAGCGAGCCGGAAGAGGGCCAGCGCGCCGTGGCGCAGGTGGTGCTGAACCGGGTGCGCAATCCGCTCTGGCCGAAAAGCGTGTGCGGCGTCATCTATCAAGGGTCGGAACGCGCCGATTATCGCTGCCAGTTCACCTTCAGTTGCGACGGTTCCATGGCGCGCATGGCCAACGCCGAAGGCTGGGCGCGTGCGCGCCGCATCGCCGCCCAAGCCCTCTCCGGTCTCGTCTATCAACCCGTGGGCCTCGCCACCTATTATCACACGCTGGCGGTCCGGCCCGACTGGGCGACGGCGATGCGGCCCGTTGCAGTGATCGGCGCGCATATCTTCTACCGTCCGTCCGGCTTTGACGGAACGCCCGCCGCCTTCCGCGCCGCCTATCTGGGGCGGGAAACGCAGTCAGGTCCGGCCTGGCCGGTGAAGCCCTTGCCGTTCGCCCCTGCCCTGGAACTGCCCATCCCCATTTCCTCCCCGTCCGCCACAACCGGTGCGGCAACCGCCGATCCCTTGCCTGCTGCGGCGCCCGGCCTTCCCCAGTCGACGATCCGGCCCGAATATCGCAACAGCGGCCGTCCCCTCATCTGACCTGGATTTTTTTGGCGGCGGAGGGAATATTTTACGTTTAATCCGTTAGAAACCATTCAACTCGTTGAAAAATAACATAATAAAAATCTGATGATTTTTCGGAGCTCCGGGAACCTAATCCTCCGCCCGATAGTTCTGCACTGCGGATAGCAAATCTTTTGCCCCCCGCTCTTGCTATCCAAAAAAACATGAGCCCGGAACGCATCTCCCCCCCCCCGACGCGTTCCGGGCTCAGAATTTTTGGGCTTATCCCACGGAAATCGGAGATATTTTCGCTTTCGGAACGCTTTTCCGAGCGGCGGGTTGTTCCCTGGGTCACCGGCATGATGTCCGGTTGAAGCATTTCCCGTCAGGGATGCAGGACAAAAAGCTCTGAAAAGGAGACGATGATGACCAGGAAGATTCTAGCTGCCCTTTTGTTGACCGGTTCATTGATGGTCGCGGCCTGCAATACCGTCGAGGGTGCCGGCAAGGACGTGCAGAGCGCCGGCCAGGCGGTCGAGAACGCCGCCAACTGATCCGAAAAGGCTCGCCTCCTCGGCGAGCCTTTTTTCTTCAGCTCGCAGCTTCGGCCGCCGCCACGTCTCTGGCCTGTCTCCGGTCAGTGAACCAGATGGCGATGATGGTGATCTCATACAGCGCCAGCAACGGGATCGCGAGCATCAGTTGCGACACCACATCGGGCGGCGTCAGCACCGCGGCCAGGATGAAGGCGGCAACGATCATATAGCGGCGCAGGCCGATCAACTGCGCCCGGCTGACGAAGCCCGCCCGATTGAGCAGCATCAGCAGCACCGGCATCAGGAAGCTGATGCCGAAGGCCAGGATGAACTGCATCACCAGCCCCAGATAGGCGTCCGCGCTTGGCAACGCCTCCACCTGAAGGCCGCTGCTGTTCCCCTGAAATTCCAGGAAGAAATGAAAGGCGGTCGGCATCACCACGAAATAGGCGAGCGAAGCCCCCATGGCGAAGAGAAAGGGCGTGGCGATGATGAACGGCAGCAGCGCCTTTTTTTCCTTCGCGTAGAGCCCCGGCGCGACAAAGGCCCAGAGCTGGTTCGCGATGATCGGAAAGGACAGGCAGAAGGCGCCGAAAACCGCGATCTTCACCTGCACGAAAAAGGCTTCGTAAAGTTTGGTATAGACCAGCCGCCCGCCGCCATCACCAAAGGCTTCCTTGAGCGGATAGACCAATATGGCGAACAACTGCTCAGAAAAATAGAAACAGATCGCGCCCGTGATGAACAGCGCATAGACGCATTTGAGCAGCCGCCCACGCAGCTCGATCAGATGGTCGAGCAGCGGCGCCTTGCTGTCGTCGATATCCTTCATGCCGCCGTGTCCCCCTTCCGCGCAGGCTCCTGCGCGACATAGGGCGGTCCGTCGGTCGCGGGCTGGACCTCCGCCACATAGGGTGGCGCGTCATTCGTCACCGGCGCGGATTCTGCCACGAAAGGCGGCACTTCCCCAGCCGCCGCCGCTTCAGCGCCAGGTGCGGGCAGCGCTTCCATCTCCCCGGTCGTTTCCGGCGGATGCTCTTCCATGATCCGCTTGTTCTGCGCGGCCCATTTCTTTTCCAGCTCCTCCAGCTCAACCTCGCGAACCATCGCGTCGATGCCGGTGCGGAAATGGCGCGCCATGCCCTGCGCCTTCCCGACGATCTGCCCCACTTTGTAGAGCGCGCGAGGCAGGTCTTTTGGGCCGATGACGATCACCGCAATGATGATGATCACCAGAAGCTCAGACGAATCGATACCAAACATGCGTGCCTACCGCCCCGGCCGGAGGAAAATCAGGCCTTGGTCTTTTCATCTGCCGCATTTGGCGTGGCAGTCGACGCGTCCTGTTCCGGAACGCGATGGCCCTCGATGCGCGTGGCGGGCTTGGTCGGCACGACATCGTCGTCATCCTCCGCCATGCCCTTCTTGAAGCTCTTGATGCCCTTGGCGACGTCACCCATCAACCCGGAAATCCGGCCGCCGCCGAACAGCAGCATGACCACCAGGAGAACGATGACCCAGTGCATCAGCGAAAAGGAACCCATTTTAACTTTCTCCTGAAACTGCCGCTTATCTAAAGTGATTTCGAGTGAAATGGAACATTTCACGGCTCGGAAATCACGACAAACAAAGCCCGCAGATCATATTGCCACAGAATATGATCTAAGCGTCTTCCTCGTCATTTTCCACAACGGATTGGGCGCCCAGACCCTCAAGCGCCAAATCCACCGGATCGAGCAGACCCGCAGCGCGCAGATCATCGATACCCGGCAGGTCGCGGCGGCTGCTAAGGCCGAAATGTGACAGGAATTCATGCGTGGTGGCATAGATCAGCGGTCGCCCCGGCACTTCCCGTCGTCCTGCGGGCCGCACCCATCCCGCCTCCATCAGCACGTCCAGCGTGCCCTTCGCCACCTGAACGCCGCGGATGGCCTCGATCTCCGCGCGGCTCACCGGCTCATGATAGGCGATGATCGCGAGGGTTTCCATAGCGGCGCGGGACAGCTTGCGCGTCTCGTCCTTCTCACGGCGCAGGATATGGGCCAGATCGGCGGCAGTCTGGAAATGCCAGCGCCCGCCCCGCTCGACCAGATTGATGCCGCGCCCGGCATAGTGATCGCTCAATGTCGCGAGCGCGGCGGTCAGATCCCCCGCCTCCCCCACATGCAGCTTGAGTTCGGCCGGGGTCAGCGGTTGTTCGGAGACGAACAGCACGGCTTCGACGGCGCGGAGAAAATCATCAGGTTCTTCGATCACAACAGACGCCCCGCAGTCGGTTCCGGCACAGCGGCGCGCAGGAAAATGGGTTCGAAAATCCCCTCCTGCTGGATTTCCAGCCGCCCCTGCCGCGCCAGTTCCAGCGCGGCGACGAAACTGCTGGCGAGCGCCGATCGTGCCATCGGCCCATCCTGCCCGGTCGGCAGGAAGGCTTCAAGCGCGGTCCAGTCGATCGCCGCGCCGACCAGGGTGCTGACCCGCTGGATCGCTTCGTCCAGAGTCATCACCGGCCGAACCGCGACCATATGCACGACCGGCTGGGTCCGGGCGCGAATCTGGCCGTAGGACTGGATCAGGTCGAACAGGCTCGCCGCCCATTTCGCCCTGCGGACGAGGCGCAGCCCTTCAGGCTTTTCCCGCGCGAAGACGTCGCGGCCGATCCGGTCCCGCGCCATCAGCCGCGCCCCCGCCTCCCGCATCGCGTGCAGGCGCTGGAGCCGCAATTGCAGACGCAGCGCCAGCTCCTCCGGACTGGGGTCGGGCTGCGCCTCCTTGGGCAGCAGCAGCGCCGATTTGAGATAGGCGAGCCACGCCGCCATCACGAGATAATCGGCGGCCAGCTCCAGCTTCAGCTTCCGCGCGCCCTCGATATAGGCGAGATATTGCTCGACCAGCGCCAGGATGGAGATTTCGCGCAGATCGACCTTCTGCGTCCGCGCCAGCGCCAGCAACAGGTCGAGCGGCCCCTCCCAGCTTTCGAAGCTGAGCATAAGGGTTTCGGGCCCGGGAACGGCGGGAGGGGTGAAAAGATCGTCCATCGCTAGACTGTCGCTTTTAGGTTTTTGTGGCATCCCCTCTTCACGCCGGAACCATCGCCAGCAGCGCATCGCGGGTGGCGAGCAATTCCTCCAACAGCGGGCCGTCCGACAGCCTGTGCGTCGACGCCATCGCGCGACCGAGGCGCGTCATGGCCTCCGGCGTGATCTCCGGCAGCAGATCGGCAATCCCCACCATATCGTCCATCCGCCCCCAGCAATTGAGCGCTAGATCGCATCCCGCCGCGACGGTCGCCGCCGCCAACTCGGGAATGCTGCCCTTCAACGCCTTCATGTCGAGATCGTCGGACATCAGCAGCCCATCGAAGCCGATCCGCCCCCGGATGATGGTCTCGATGATGGAGGGAGACAGGCTCGCAGGCAGATCGGGATCCCAGGCGGTATAGACGACATGCGCCGTCATCCCCATGGGCGCGTCCTTGAGCGCCTGGAACGGCGCCAGATCGACCGCCAGCGCATCCTCGTCAGCGGTGACGATGGGCAGTTCATGATGGCTGTCGACCATCGCCCGGCCATGGCCCGGCATATGCTTGACGATGCCGACCACCCCACCATCGGCCAGTCCCTCGATCACCGCCCGTCCCAGCGCCGCGACCCGCATCGGCTCGGCGCCCAGCGTCCGGTCGCCCATGATATCGCTCGCTCCCTCCTGCCGCACATCGAGCAAGGGCAAGGCATCGACGCTGATCCCCACTTCCGTCAGCGTGGCGGCGATCGCCCGGGCATTGGCGCGGGCGGCCGCGATGGCGCTGGACGGCGCGACCTCATAGAGCCGGTCGAACACCGCGCCGGGCGGGAAGCTCGGCCAGACCGGCGCCTGCATCCGCGCCACCCGGCCGCCTTCCTGATCGATCATGATGAGCAGATCGTCCCGGCCATGCAGCGCCCGCAGATCATCGGTCAGCGCCCGAAGCTGCTTCCTATCCACGATATTGCGCCGGAACAGGATATAGCCGGCAGGCTGCGCTTGGCGGAAGAAGGCGCGCTCGTCCGCAGTCAGGGTCTCACCGGAAAGGCCGAAGATAACGGGTTTCATGGCAGCGATGGTAGCGGCTGGAAGAGGCTCTGTCGAAGGGGTTGTGACCTCATCCCTCTCTCCTTCAGGGGAGAGGGGAACAGCTATGCGTCAATTCACCACCATGCAGCTCTCGCCCGCCACCTTCAGCTTGCCGCAGAGCGTGCTGGCCTGCCCGCCCGCCGCCGCGCGCAGGCGATAGACGGTGCTGCCGCTCACCTCTGCCTGCTCGATCGACATCGGCAGCGGCTCCAAATAGGTGAAACGTTTGGACAGCCGCTTCCACGCATCCTTCGCGAAGGCCTGATTGCCATAGGCGCCTAACTGGATCATGCCGCCTGCGGGCCGCGCAACCGTCGTCACGGGCTTCGCATTGGTTTCATCGGCTACCCGAGCCGTGACGCTCTGACCCGGTTTTCCCGCCACCGCCGACTTGGCGTTGCCAGCCGCGCCGGTCGGCGTGATCGGCGCTTCCGGCACCCGAGTCGGATCGATCCGCCCGTCGCGGGCCACGCCCTCGCTCGCCGCATAGCTGGCATCGCCCTCTCCGTCGAACTTCTTGGCGTCGGCTTCCTTGGCGGGAATCTTGTAATCCCCGGCCGGCGCGGCGATCAGCTTGCCTTCGCCGCCAGCCCCGCCCGAGCGGTTCTGGATCAGCCATACACCCGCGACGACCAGACCGATCAACACCAGTCCAAAGAGAATGAAGCCCAGCAGCCGCAGCGGCGAGAGCCCCTGCTCCTCCTCATCCTCGATGGCGGGTTCGAGCCAGGGCAGACGCTCCTCGTCGTCCAGGTCCAGCCTGCCCCGCGCATAATCGCCCATCTCGTCCGTGCCTCCGCCGGTTACTGCATCTCGGTCAAGGCTGCGACGCCCATCAGCGCCAAGCCGTTACGGATGATTTGCCCTATTCCCCGGCTCAAGAAAAGCCGCGCGGAAGTAGTGGCCGGATCGTCCATCAGGATGACCCGCGCCTGCGGATTGTCGTTGCCCAGATTCCACCAGCTATGGAACGCCGAAGCCAAGTCATTGAGATAGAAGGCGATGCGATGCGGTTCGCGGGCCGACGCCGCCCCTTCCACAACGCGGGGGAACTGCGCGGCAAGCTTCACCAGTCCCAGTTCCTCCGTCCCAAGGCGGGACAGGTCAGGCGCGGGCAGGTCGATCCCCGCCTCCTCCGCCCGCCGGCCAAGCGAGGAAATCCGCGCATGGGCATATTGCACATAAAAGACCGGATTGTCCTTCGACGCCTCCACCACCTTGGCAAAGTCGAAGTCCATCTGCGCATCGGCCTTGCGGGTCAGCATGGTGAAGCGCACCACATCCTTGCCCACTTCGCGCACCACATCAGCCAGCGTCACGAAATTGCCTGCGCGCTTGGACATCTTCACCGGCTCGCCGTCGCGCAGCAGGCGGACCATCTGGATCAGCTTGACGTCGAAACGGGCCTTGCCTTCGGTCAACGCCGCGACCGCAGCCTGAATGCGCTTCACCGTGCCGCCATGGTCGGCGCCCCAGATGTCGATCAACTGGTCGGCCGTCTGCGCCTTCTGATAATGATAGGCCATGTCGGCGCCGAAATAAGTCCAGCTTCCGTTGGATTTCTTGATCGGCCGATCCTGATCGTCACCGAATTTCGTCGAGCGAAACAGCGGCAGCTCAACCGGCTCCCAATCCTCCGGCGTCTCGCCCTTGGGCGCTTCCAGCACGCCATCATAGACGAAGTCATGTTCGCGTAGCCATTTTTCCGCGGCTTCGGGCTTCCCGGCGGCCTGCAATTCGGCTTCGGAAGAGAAAATGTCGTGATGGATGCCCAGCAGCGCCAGATCGCTGCGAATCATGTCCATCATCGCCGCCACGGCCCTGGTGCGGAACGGCACCAGCCATTCGCTTTCCGGCGCGCCAACATATTTGTCGCCATAGTCTGCGGCCAGCACCTGCCCCACCGGCACCAGATAGTCGCCCGGATAAAGACCCTCGGGAATCTCTCCGACGGCTTCGCCCAGCGCCTCGCGATAACGCACATGCGCCGACCGGGCGAGCACGTCGACCTGGCCGCCCGCATCATTAATATAATATTCGCGGATCACCTTATGCCCGATATGCTCCAGCAGGGTCGCGAGCGCGTCGCCCACCACCGCACCCCGGCAATGGCCCATATGCATCGGCCCGGTCGGGTTGGCGGAGACATATTCGACATTGACGGTGATGCCCTCGCCCGTGGCGGAGCGGCCATAATCCTCCGCCTCGGCATGGATCGCGGCGAGTTCCGCGCGCCAGGTAGCATCGGTCAGCCTGAGGTTGATGAAGCCCGGCCCGGCGATGGACGCTCCCTCGACCTCGTCCAGCTTTTCCAGGCCAGCCACGATCTTTTCCGCCAAAGCACGCGGATTGGTGCCAGCCGGCTTGGCCAGCACCATCGCCGCATTGGTGGCAAGGTCGCCATGGCTTGCGTCGCGGGGCGGCTCGACCGTTACCGGCTTGCGGTTCAGGCCAGCGGGCAGCGAACCATCAGCCTCCAGCGCGTCGAGCACGGCGTCGAGATGGGCGGTGAAACGGTTATAAAGAGACAAGGGACGAACTTTCCTTCAACTCCGTTCGCCCTGAGCGCAGTCGAAGGGCCGTCCTTTCCTCAAAAAAAGGTCAGGGCATCGACTTGTCTCAGCCCGAACGGAAAATGGGCTTAGCGGGTAGCGTTGTAACGGAGCTGATCCTGGGTCAGGTTGAAACCCACGAGCAGCTCGAAGCTGGTTCGCTGCAAGGCCGCCTTGACGTCCGGCTGCGCGAAGGGATCGATCGCCGCGTCTGCATCGCCCGCTTTACGCTTCTGCGTGATCATCGCCTGGATCGGCCCCGGCAGCGTTGCGGCGGCCTTGTTCACATAGGATCCGGCCTTGGCGTTCGCGCTGGCGCGATATTGTCCCGCCGGGAAATCCAGCACAACCTGGCCCACGCGCTTGGCGACCACGGCGTTGCCGCCCCGCACCACGGCGGAATAATAAGGCAACGTCACCTGCCGGGCAGCGCTTGCGTCACTGCGGCGGGCGTTCACGGTAAAGGTCGCCTCGGTATAAAGCTGCTCTCCATCGGCGCAGGTCGAGCGCAGATTGGTGATTTCCGCCACCACGTCGATCGCGCGGGCATCGGTGCTGCCTGCCGGATTGAACAGGGTGATGTCGCCGGTCTGGGCCGGGACCGCCGCCACCGGGCAGGCCGAGCGCACGGCCACGATGCCGCCGGTCGGGTCGATTTCGCCCCGCTGGGAACAGCCCGCAAGGGCCATGGCGATCATTCCGGTCAGCGCAATTCGAGAAAAGGTCACAGGCAATCCCTTGGGAACAGGCGTTGGGCTTCTTATCCATAGGCTGCGGGACGCGCAACATAAAGGAAGCGGCTTTCATCCTCCGTCACATTCGCCTAAGCGGCAAGCCATGACCTCTCGCTCGCCCATGAAGCTGCTGATCGCCGCCCCACGCGGCTTTTGCGCCGGTGTCGACCGCGCCATCATCATCGTCGAAAAGGCGATCGAGAAATATGGCGCCCCGGTCTATGTCCGCCATGAAATCGTCCACAACAAATATGTGGTCGACAGCCTGAAGGCGAAGGGCGCGATCTTCGTGGAGGAACTGGACCAGGTGCCCGACGGCGTGCCGGTGGTCTTTTCCGCCCATGGCGTGCCCAAGGCCGTGCCCGCCAAGGCAGAGGAACGCGGCCTCGACTATCTCGACGCCACCTGCCCGCTGGTCAGCAAGGTCCACCGCCAGGCCGAACGCCAGGTGGAGGCCGGACGCCACATCCTCTTCATCGGTCACAGGGGCCATCCGGAGGTGATCGGCACCTTCGGCCAGGTCGATGACGGCAACATGACCCTGATCGAAACGGTCGAGGATGCCGAAGCCTTCACGCCCGCCGACCCCGACAATCTGGCCTTCCTGACGCAGACGACCCTGTCGGTGGACGACACCGCCGCCATCGTGGCCGTGCTTCTGCGCCGCTTTCCCACCATCCATGCGCCCAAGGGGGAGGATATCTGCTACGCCACCTCCAACCGGCAGGCGGCGGTCAAGGCGATCGCCGGGCAATGCGACGCGGTCTATGTGATCGGCGCGCCCAACAGCTCCAATTCGCTGCGGCTGGTCGAGGTGGCGGAGCGCGAAGGCACCCCCGCCCGGCTGATCCAGCGCGCCGACGATATGGACTTCGCCTGGCTGGAAGGCGTGCGCACGCTGGGCCTCACCGCGGGCGCCTCCGCCCCCGAAGTACTGGTGCGCGAAGTGGTCGACCGGCTGGCCACGCGGTTCGACGTGATCGAGGAGCAGGTGGAAACCGCCCGCGAAAACATTGCCTTCAAGCTCCCTCGCGGACTGGAGGCCGCGTAAATCCATGGCCGTCTATACCCAGGTTCCCGCCGAAGAAATCGACGCCTTTCTCACCCGCTACAACGCCGGACGCCTCGTGTCGGCCAAGGGCATCGCGGAAGGCGTGGAAAACAGCAATTACCTGCTCGAAACCACCGGCCATGACGGCGCCTTGGGTTCCGGGGGAGGCCACCGCTACATCCTCACCCTCTATGAAAAGCGGGTGAATGAGGCGGACCTGCCCTTTTTCATGGACCTGCTCGATCATCTGGGCGCTCGCGGTTGCCTTGTCCCCCGCTTCATCGCGGACCGCGAGGGCAAGCGCCTCCAGCAGCTCGCCGGCCGCCCGGCCTGCCTGATCGAGTTCCTCACCGGCATCTCCGTCACCGAACCGACCGTCGGCCAGGCCCGCGCGGCGGGCGCGGCGCTAGGCGAAATGCACCGCGCAGCGGAAGGCTTCACCGGCACCCGCCGCAACGCCCTCGACCTACCCGGCTGGCATGAACTGGCCGCCAAATGCGGCGAGGATTTCGACCGGATCGCCCCCGGCCTCGGCGCGCGGGTTGCGCAGGAACTGGCTTTCCTTGATGCGCATTGGCCCGCCGACCTGCCCCGGTCGGTGATCCATGCCGACCTTTTTCCCGACAATGTGCTGATGCTGGGCGATGAGGTGACGGGCCTGATCGACTTCTATTTCAGTTGCACCGATATCCGCGCCTATGACCTTGCCGTCACACACAGCGCCTGGGTGTTCAGCAATGACGGCGCGACCTGGTTCGGGGACCGCGCCGCAGCCCTGGGCGCCGGTTATATGACGGCCCACGGCCTGTCCGACGCCGAACGCACAGCTTTCCCAATCCTCTGCCGGGGGGCGGCGCTGCGTTTCCTGCTGACGCGGGCTTATGACTGGATCAACACTCCCGCCGACGCGCTGGTGACGCGCAAGGATCCGCTGGCCTATCTGCGCCGCCTCGATTTCTACGCCAGCGCCGACCCGGCGGCGCTGCTCGGCGCATGAGCGAGCTTCCAGAGGTCGAGATCTTCACCGACGGCGCGTGCAAGGGCAATCCCGGCCCCGGCGGCTGGGGCGCCGTGCTGCGCTTTGGAGAGAAAGAGAAGGACATCTCCGGCGGAGAGGCGCAGACCACCAACAACCGCATGGAAATGATGGCGGCGGTGCAGGCGCTGGAGACGCTCAAGCGCCCGTGCCGGGTGACGCTCTATACCGACAGCAAATATGTGATGGACGGCATCACCAAATGGGTATTCGGCTGGCAGAAGAACGGCTGGAAGACGGCCGACAGGAAGCCGGTGAAGAATGCCGAACTCTGGCAGCTACTGGTGAAGGCCGCCGCCCGCCATCAGGTGACATGGCAATGGGTGAAGGGCCACGCAGGCCACGCGGAAAATGAGCGCGCCGATCAATTGGCCTGCGCGGCGGCGGAGAGTTTCCGGAAGTAGCGGCTGTAACGGGTGGAAGGCCGCCTTCACCGTAGCCGTCATGCTGAACTTGTTTCAGCATCCATCGTGCCCCACGGACGGCGGAATGTGAGGAGAAATGGATGCTGAAACAAGTTCAGCATGACGAATGAGGCAAAGGCAGCTTAGCCCCCTAATGGCCAAACCCACCCCCACTCTCAAACCGCGCTCAACCCCGCATCCGCCAGCCCGCGCCACAGATGCAGCGCCTGCACGCTTTCCTTGACGTCATGCACCCGCACCATCTGCGCGCCCAGTTCCACCGCGCGGAAGGCCAGGCCCACCGATCCGCCCAACCTTTCCGCCGCTGGTGCCTCATTGGACAAAGCCCCGATCAACCGCTTGCGGCTCCCGGCGAACAGCAACGGCACGCCCAGCCCCTGGAACAGCGCCAAGCCGTTCACCAGCGCCAGATTGTCGCTCAACGACTTGCCAAAGCCCAATCCCGGATCGACCATGATCTTCTCGCGGGCCACCCCGGCCGCCAGACAGGCCTCGACCCGCGTCTCCAGCATATCGAACACATCGGCCACGACATCGCCATAACCGTCCGGATTCGCATGCGGATCGTCCCCAGCCGAGGGCGCATGCATCAGGATCACCGGACAGCCCGCCGAAACCACCACATCCATCGCCCGCGGATCGTGCCGCAACGCGCTCACATCGTTGACGACCGCCGCTCCCGCCGCCAGCGCGGCTTCCATCACCGCCGCCTTGCGCGTGTCGATGGACATGGAAATACCCGCCGCCGCCAGCTTCTCGATCACCGGCACGACGCGGGCGATCTCATCCCCTTCCCAGAGTTTCGGCGCCTTGGGACGGGTCGATTCCCCGCCTACATCAATTAGCGAAGCCCCCGCCGCCGCCATGGCGAAGCCTGCATCCGCCGCCGCCTGCGGATCGTCCATATGCTTGCCGCCATCGGAAAAGCTGTCGGGCGTGATGTTCAGGATCGCCATCACCTGCGGCGCGTCGAAACGGATCGTCCGCCCATCCAGCGCCAAAGGCAGACGCTGCGCCGAAATATTGGCCGCCAACCGTTGCGCCCGCTCAGCCAGCGCATCGGGCAATCCCGCGACGGCATCGACAAATTCCGCGACCGGCACCGTCACCCGAGCCACCCGCCGGCCATCCTTCCGCGCAGTCAGCTCATAGCCCTGAAACCAGATCAGCCCATTGCCCATCCGCGCCGCCGACCCTTCGGCCAAGCCGATGGGCGACGGCACGAACCAAGTGGGGCGCAGGTAAAGCCGGGCGTCGGCAGGGATTTGGGAAAGCATTGCCATGTCCTTCGATCGGATCGAGAGCTTCCCTTAGCGTCCCGCCGTGCTCCTGCGAAGGCAGGAGCCCAGTTCTGAGGTAGCGCGCATAAACCAGGGTCTAAACTGGGTTCTCACGAGCCGCTTGTCTCGCTCGAACGCCTGCCCAGGAACACGGAGCCGCTTAAGGCTCGTTCGCCAGCAAATAGGTCTGCCGCAGCGTATCGATCGGCTTCAGCGCCCCATCGATCTCGATATGCCAGAAGGTCCACCCGTTGCAGCTTGGCGCACCCTGGAGTGTGGCCCCCATCTTGTGGATAGACCCCGTATCCGCCCCGACGCTGAGCGAACCGTCCGCCCGCACCACCGCCTGCCAGCGGCGCTTGCTGTCCGTCAGCACCGCGCCGGGCTGCAAATAGCCCGTCTCGACCAGCGTGCCGAATGCCACCTTGGGCTGCTGCCGCGCCGTCTGCATGATAGTGAGCGCGCTTTCGTCCAGCGGCAACGCCGCCTCGATCCGCTCCAGCGCAACCTCGATATAATCGTCCTCGCGCTCGATCCCAATCCAACGTCGCCCCAGACGCTTGGCCACCGCGCCCGTCGTCCCCGTCCCGAAGAAGGGATCGAGCACCACATCGCCCGGCTTGGTGCAGGCCAGCATCACGCGGTAGAGCAAAGCTTCCGGCTTCTGCGTCGGGTGCGCCTTGGTGCCGTTGCGCTTCAACCGCTCCTGCCCGCCGCAGATCGGCAGCACCCAATCGGAGCGCATCTGCAATTCGTCGTTGAGCGTCTTCATCGCCTTGTAGTTGAAGGTGTACTTCGCATCCTCGCCCTGGCTGGCCCAGATCAACGTCTCATGCGCATTGGTGAAGCGCGTGCCCTTGAAATTGGGCATGGGGTTGGACTTGCGCCAGATGATGTCGTTGAGGATCCAGAAGCCTTCGTCCTGCAGGGCCGTGCCGACGCGGAAGATATTGTGATAGCTGCCGATCACCCAGATCGAGCCATTGGGCTTCAATATGCGGCGCGCCTCGCGCAGCCAGGCCTTGGTGAAGCGGTCATAACTGCCCAGCGTGTCGAACTTGTCCCAATCATTGTCGACCGCATCGACGCGGCTGCCCTCTGGCCGGAACAGGTCGCCGCCCAGTTGCAGATTATAGGGAGGATCGGCAAAGATCATGTCGATGCAGGCGTCGGGCAGCTTCGCCATTTCGGAAATGCAGTCGCCACGCAGCAGGCGGTCGGCCTCGATCTCGACCGGCGCAACCGCCTTTTTCCGCCGCGGCGCGACGCGTTCCATGACACCCATTAGTGACCCCCGTTTGCTTCTGAGGCCCAGCGATGAGTCCTCGGGAGTCCGCCGTCAAGATCAGCAACTTAGGGTTCAAGCCTCACATAAAGGTTAACACGGCGGAGAACGAACCGGGTAGCCACTAGATATTGAGTCGACGGCGACTCGAAAGACTCAACATGGGCTAGTGTGACGCAAAAGACTCAGCGAAAAAGGCCCGGAAAGTTTTTTTGGTTAACGCCGTTTCGGAGGGCAAAAACGGACCTACGCTTGACCATTTCATAACTATTTGGTTATGTCATAACGATGACAGAACATATTTTGAGGGGGGATCGCTCGGCCTCCTGCGACGAACTTTTCAAGGCCTTGTCCGACGGCACCCGGCGGGCGCTGCTCGAATATCTGGTGCGCGAAGGCGAACAGAGCGTCCACGCCCTCACCGCCATTTCCGGCGTATCGCAACCCATGGTGTCCCGCCATCTCGGCAAGCTGAAGCGCGCCAGCCTCGTGACGGCCCGCCGCGCAGGCCGCGAAACCTACTACACCGCCCGCGCCAAGGGGCTCGCCCCGATCGTCCAATGGATGGCGGTATATGGGGCGCTCTGGTCCCAACGCTTCACCGCGCTGGAAGATCTGGACGGTTATTGAGGGCATAACATGCTCCTGCCTTCGCAGGAGCACGTCGCTTCTATATCGCGGCCCCCGCCAAAATCTCTTCGATCAGCACAACATCATCCGGCTTGTCCGCATCGATACAGGCCTCCGCCTGCTCCATCGCCACCAGCCGCGCCACCAGCCCAAAGCGCCGCCCCACCCGCGCAATCCCGCCCCGCAAGCTCGAAATCCTGAGCACCGCCCCCAGCAAAGCCAAAGGCCCGAAGGCGGACAATATCTTCCACCCCTTCTTGCGGTCCTGCTCAACCTCTTGCCAAAGCGCGATCACCGGCCGGGCCTTGCCACTCCCGAACCAGAAGATATTCGCCCCCGACCACCAGCCGTCGCGGAACTTCAGCCAGGTCCGCCGCGATCCCGGATAGCGCGCCAGCAAGGTCGCCCGCTCCACCATCGCCACGGCAATGTCGGCGCCATCAGCCTCCCGCACCATCTGGTCGAGCATCGCTGCATCCAGCAGCACATGATCCGCCGTCGTCATCAGCAGCGGAAAGGGCAAATCCGCCCGGTCCAACAACGCCATCAGCGAGGATGCAATCCCGCCCCCACTCGTTTCGAACCGCACCTTGGGATGCGCCGCCAGCCAGGCGGTAGTCGGATCGCCAGCAAACAGCTCCGGCGCCTGCGTCAGCACGATCACGCGCCCGATCACCGGATGCGCCAGCAAGGCCCGCGCCGGATGGTTGATCATCGGCTCGCCCGCTACGGGCGCCAGCGGCTTCACCGCCACCCCCGCCGCCACAGCCAAGGGATCGGGAACAGGCCGCGCCCCGGCCAGCAATATTGCAGTGATGTCAGAAGCCGGTGCGATCATGACCGCCCGTTAGCGGAGCCTGTTTCCCACGAAAAGCTATTTCCCGGAAGCCGCCGGTCCCGCACTCTGGGCTTGCTGCTTTTGGGCCACCTGCACGGGCAATCCCACGCGCAGGCTCTTCAACTGCACCAGCCGCGCCCGGAAAGCCGCCAACTCCCGCCCAGCCAATTGCGACGTGGTCGTAAAGCGAACCGACAGCGGATTGATCGTCTGCCCGTTGCGATACAGTTCATAATGCAGATGCGGCCCGGTCGACAGGCCGGAGGAGCCGACATAGCCGATCACCTGCCCCTGCCGCACGCGCTGCCCCGGCGCGGCCGCGATCCGGCTCATATGCGCATAGCCGGTGGCAAGGCCACTGCCATGCTCCAGCCGCACATAATTGCCATGTCCGCCATGCCGCCCGGCATAGGACACCACGCCGTCGGTCGCCGCATAGATGGGCGATCCATAGGCCGCCGCGAAATCGATCCCCGCATGCATTCGGGTATAGCCCAATATCGGGTGCCGCCGCATGCCGAAGCTGGACGACATGCGCCCCGCGACCGGCGCGGACAGCACACCCCGCCGCTGGCCCACGCCCGACGCCTCGAACCATTGGGTCCGCCCGTCGCTATTCCATTTCAGCATGTCGATGCCGCGCCCGCTGGCCCGGTGCAGTCCGGCGAACAACAGGTCGCCCACCTCGACATCGCCGGTATCCGCCCGCCGATATTCGGTGACCATATCATAGCGGTCGCCCGCCGAGATCGATCCCAGATCGATCTGCTGCGCCACCACGCGCAGGAAGCTCTGGATCGCCTTGGGCGGCGCCCCCGCGGCCCGCGCCGAATGGTACAGGCTCTCGCCCACGACGCCCTGGATGCGCAGCGGCGTATCGTCGACATGGATCGCGGTCCGCTGCACCTGCAACACCCCGCCAGCCCGCGAAATCTCTATCCCCAGGTCCAGCCGCGCCCGGAATGCCAGCTTGTCCAGCGGCCGGGGCACATCCCGGCTCGCCCGGCGACCGAGCACGATGTCCAGCGGCGTCCCCGGCTTCATGCCCGCGCCGACATCGCCGGCGACAAGGCTCATCACCGTCGCTACATCGCCCCCGCTCACCCCGGCCCGCGCCAGCGCCCGGCCCAGCGAATCGCTTCCGCCGATCTGCGCGCGCAGCTCGATCTGCGGCCGCTCCGGCGTCTCGCGCAGCGGCTGCACGGCGTCGGTCGGTCCCATGCGCCGCCCGCTGTCGGCGCCCATGGCGAGCGGCATGATCATCTGGCTGCGCACTTCGTCGAATTGCCGGGACGCCATCAAAGGCTGCGGCTCGCCCGGCAGCGCATGGAAACCCGGCGACAGATAAAGCGCCGCCGCGCACAGTCCGAAACAGGTCGCAAGTCCCCGGAACCAGGTGAAACTTCCCACCCGCTGGCCAAGGTCGGGAACCAGCTCCACATCCTCCGCCCAGTCGCGCAGCTTTTCGCGCCAATCGCGCGAATCCTCGACCGGCGCCCCATTGCGGATGGAGTCAGTCAGCCACAGGGACGCAGAGGCGCCCCCCTGTTGGGCATTGATCTGACTGCCATGAAACACGGTAAAACAAGCCCCCGGGGCAATATACGCCACGACCCCCGCCGCGCGTTCATCCGCAATTCTGTGAAGGCATAAGGTTAAAGTCAAATAAAGACGGCTATTTTAACCCTTTTTCTGCGCCCGGACGAGCCACATGGCGGACCGGCGGACCAATTTGGGGCATCGCACCGCTTTGCCAGGCCTTTGCCCTTGCCCTTCCTCCCGCCATGCCCGACATAGCAGGGGTCATGGCCCTATTTGCCCGCTCGCCCATCACCGCCGTGTTGGGCCCTACCAACACCGGCAAGACCCACCTCGCCGTCGAACGCATGTGCGGCCATTCCTCCGGGATGATGGGCTTTCCGCTCCGCCTTCTGGCGCGCGAAGTCTATGACCGGGTGGTCGGGATGAAGGGCGCCAGCCAAGTCGCTCTCATCACGGGCGAGGAAAAGATCGTGCCGCCGAACGCGCGCTATTTCCTCTGCACGGCGGAATCCATGCCGGTCGACAGAGATTACGCCTTCGTCGCCCTGGACGAAGCCCAACTCGGCGCCGACCCGGAGCGCGGCCATGTCTTCACCGACCGGCTGTTGCGCGCCCGGGGTCGCGAGGAAACGATGATCCTCGGTTCCGCCAGCATCAGCCGCGTCGTCAAATCCCTCGTCCCCGATGCGGAGATCATCGGCCGCCCTCGATTCTCGACGCTCAGCTACGCAGGCGCGAAAAAGCTCTCCCGCCTGCCCAAGCGCTCCGCCATCGTCGCCTTCTCCGCCGAAGAGGTCTACGCCGTGGCCGAAATGCTCCGCCGCTTCCGGGGCGGAGCGGCGGTGGTGATGGGCGCGCTTTCCCCCCGCACGCGCAACGCGCAGGTGCAGATGTTCCTGAACGGAGAGGTCGACTATCTGGTCGCCACCGACGCGATCGGCATGGGGTTGAACCTGGACGTCGCCCATGTCGCCTTCGCCTCGCTGCGCAAGTTCGACGGCCGCCGCACGCGCCGCCTCACCGTCGCGGAAATGGCGCAGATCGCAGGCCGCGCGGGCCGCCACCACAAAGACGGCACCTTCGGCAGCCTGGGTCATGAAGAGGGCGACGCCGCCTTCACCCCCGAAGAAATCGAGACCATCGAAGCCCACCGCTTCCCGCCGGTCGAGCAACTTTTCTGGCGCGGCGGCACCCCGCGCACCGACCGGCTCGACCATCTGATCTTCGATCTGGAAGAGAAACCCGAACGCCCCGAACTGCGCGCCGCGCCCGAGGCTGTCGACCTTGCCGTCCTCAAACGCCTAGCCGACGACCCGCTGGTAATCGAGCGCGCCAAGGGCCAGAAGCAGGTCGAACGTCTCTGGGCCGCCTGCGGCCTGCCCGATTTCCAGAAGCTGGGGGCGGAACATCATGCCCGCACGGTCAGCCGCATCTGGCGCTTCCTCTCGGAAGGGAGCGGCCACATTCCTCGCGACTGGTTCGCCCAGCAGATCGCGCGACTCGATTCGGTTCAGGGCGACATCGACACGCTATCGGGCCGGATCGCCGCGGCGCGCACCTGGTCCTATATCGCCCATCGCGCCGACTGGCTCGCCCATCCGGCTGAAATGGCCGAACGCACGCGTACGCTTGAAGAAAAACTCTCGGATGCGCTCCACGCCGCGCTGATGCAGCGTTTCGTGGACCGCCGCACCACGGTTCTGCTAAGGGATATCGGCCAGAGCGTGGACAATCTGCCCGTCGAAATAGAGCCGGACGGGACAGTCTGCGTCGATGGCGAGACGATCGGGCGACTTGACGGATTTCGTTTCTCGGTCGATCCCGCTACCCGGCATCAGGACAGGAAGATGCTGTTGGCGGCCGCTGAACGGCGCCTTGGAAGGATATTGCGAGTGAAGGCTGACGAATTGCTGAGCGCACCCGATACTGATTTCGCGCTCATGGACGAAGCAGGACAAGCCCCCGGCATAAGCTGGAAGGGGGACGCGGTGGCCACGCTGCATGGCGGCCCCGCGCTGCTGACCCCGGAAATCCGGCTGGATCGCGCGCTTCTGGCGCTGGGCCAGGATGTGCAGAAGCTCGTTCTCGCCCGCCTCACCACCTGGTTCGACGCGCAGAAGGAAAAGCACCTCCTGCCGCTGACCAAGATGGTCGCCAGCTCCTCCGACCCCGAAGTCCCCGCCGTCGTCCGCGCCGTCTTCGCCCAGCTTGCCGATGCGGGCGGCGTGATCGCGCGCACCGATCTCGATTCGGCGCTCGGCCATCTCGACAAGGATCAGCGCCATTTGCTGCGCCGCGCCGGCATCGATATCGGCGTGCTCGACATCTATCATCCCGGCCTGCTCAAGCCCGGCGCCGCCCGCTGGCGCGCCGCTTTGCTGGCGGCCCGCATCGCCAAGCCCTGCCTGCCTCTACCCGGTCCCGGCCTCACCCTGATCCCCGCCGGCGAAAAGCCCGAGCAGATGGGCGCCCGCATCGCCGGTTTCCGTGGCTTTGGCGAACAGATGCTGCGCATCGACATGGCCGAACGCATGGCCCGCACCGCACATGAAGCCATCGCCAAGAACGAGGCCTTCACCGCGCAAAGCCCGCAGATCGTCTCGCTGGGCCTGTCGGAAGAGGCCTTCCTGCAATTGATGCGCCTCGCCGGCTTCCGCCCCGTGGAAGCGCCCGAGGAGGGCGGCCCCAACTGGGTCTTCCGCGGCCGGCAAAAGCCCCGCCCGCACCAGCAGCACCAGCGCAGCGACAAGCGCGCCGCTCCATCGCAGGGCAAGTCCCAGGGTAAGACACGCGGCGACCGGGCGCCCCGTCCCGCCGCCTCATCCGGCCCTGCGCCCACTGGCAACCACGCTTTTGCGGGTCTTGCCGAATTGCTGGGCCGTAATGGCTGACGCGGGCATGGTGTCGGTCCACGGACCAAGCCTGCGCATCGACAAATTCCTCTGGTTCGCGCGCCTCGCGAAGAGTCGCTCGGTCGCCCAGAAAATGGCGGAGGAAGGCCATATCCGCCTGAATGGCCGCCGCATCGACCGCTCGCACGCCCCGGTGCGGGCGGGTGACCTCATCACCTTCCCCCACCCCAGCGGCGTGCGAGTGGTTAGGGTGACCCAGCTCCCCGATCGCCGAGGCCCGGCACCGGAGGCGCAGGCCTGCTATGAAGAACTGACCGTAGGCGCCTGAAGCCGCAGAAGCTTAAGCCCAACAATCACCCCGCCAACAATATCCTCATTGACCTTCGCCGCGACCGCGCATAGCAGGGCGCCCAATTGTCCTAATTCCAAGAGTGCTGACCCATGACCTACGTCGTGACCGATAACTGCATCCGCTGCAAATATATGGATTGCGTCGAGGTTTGCCCCGTGGATTGTTTCTACGAGGGCGAGAATATGCTGGTCATCAACCCCAATGAGTGCATCGACTGCGGCGTGTGCGAGCCTGAGTGCCCTGCCGAAGCGATCCTACCCGATACCGAAAACGGCCTGGAAAAATGGCTGGAGTTGAACACGAAATTCTCCGCCGAATGGCCGAACATCACCGTCAAGGGTGATGCCCCCGCCGACGCCGACGCGATGAAGGGCGTCGAAAACAAGCTGGCACAGTTCTTCTCGCCCGAGCCCGGCAGCGGAAGCTGATCTGCCGCGCCGCAGCGTCGACCGCGCGCGGTCCGGACATCCCCCAAACTAGCTGTTGCGTTTAATTTGCAAGGCCACTCCCGGATTTTGTGTCCGGGGGTGGCAATTTTGTTACGAATCTGCTAAATAGGGGCCAACAGGTGGACATGGTCGCGTCCGCTACGGAGACAAATGCCTGATGTATTGATGGTGGCGCCGCATCCCCCTCGGCTCGTGCATCTGTTCGCACTTGCAACGCGAACGCCACCGCTCCCCCTGTAATATGGAAAGGTTTCAAATGGCTGCCAAGGCGCTGTCCTTTGACGTAGGTGATTATGTTGTTTACCCCAAGCATGGCGTTGGCCGCGTCATAGAGCTGCAAAAGGAGCAGATTGCGGGCATGGAGCTGGAGCTCTATGTTCTCCGCTTCGAAAAGGAGCGCATGACGCTCCGCGTGCCCACGAACAAGGCCGAAGGCGTCGGCATGCGCAAGCTGTCCTCCAACAAGACGCTGGAGGAAGCGGTCGAAACGCTTAAGGGCAAGCCCAAGGTGAAGCGCACCATGTGGTCGCGCCGCGCTCAGGAATATGAAGCGAAGATTAATTCGGGCGACCTGGTGTCGATTGCCGAAGTGACCCGCGACCTGTTCCGCGCCGACGACCAGCCGGAACAGAGCTATTCCGAACGGCAGATCTTCGAGGCCGCCTCCAGCCGCCTCGCCCGCGAACTCGCGGCGATGGAGGAAACGGACGAGCCGAGCGCGCTCAAGAAAATCCTGCGCATCCTCAACGAAGCCGCACCCCGTTACGTGAAGGTGGAAAGCTGATCAAGCCGCGCTCGAGCCGACAACGGCAGGCGTAAAGAAAAGGGCGTCCCGATCGGGGCGCCCTTTTCCGTACATCCTGAGTTGGCGGCTTCCAGAACCATCCGCTTCTACGCAAGCGCCGGACCGAAGCAGACGGCTCAAGACACGGCGCAGATCGAAAGGCAGAACTGGGTTCCTGCCTCCGCAGGACCACCAAACAGGCGCAATCTTATTGCTGATCCTTTACGGCACCCGCCGCATCCTTGGCTGCGTCACCGACATCGCTTGCCGCCTGACCGACCTGCGTAGCGGCGCCTTCGACAGCGCTATCCTTGCGGGTTTGGCTGCTGATCAGGAAGAAGGCGGCGATCGCCACCACCACGACCAGCAAGAGAACGGCTACCATGGTGCCGCCGCCACCACGTTTTTCGATGACCGTGGTGGTCGTCGGACGCTCCTGATAATCCGCCATAGAAATCCTCCTCATCTTCACGCCACCCGGCAACATAATGCGCAAGCAAGCGGACGGGTTCCTGAGCCTTCAGCGGCAATAGCCCTCCCGCCCCGGCACCACGATCAGACAATCCTGCCTGCCCGCGAGATATTTGAACCCCGTCTCGGCGCCCGCGCCCGGCCGGATGCTGAGCTCCTGGCCGTCCCGCGCGAAGCGGATCGCCGCCCCTGCGGCCACACCGTCATAGCCACCCTGCCGGTCGAGATTGTCCCGGTTCGTGATGGCATAATGGCCTGGCCGGCCATCCGGCGAGGGCTGAATGTCCAGGAAAAGCCCCTCCGGCCCGTTCCACCGTCCCACCCAATCATCAGTGAGGCCCGCCGCTTCATTGGCGGCCACGCCGACCGCATCCGGCTCCTCGACCGCCTCGACATCCGGCGCCTGCGCGGCATTGTTCGTGACCGGCCCCTTGTCCACGCTCTTCGCGCAACCGGACATCAGCGCACCCGCCAGCATCAACGGCAGAAGCGCGCGGTTCAGATCAAGACGCCTCATTCATCTTTCCCCTTGCAATTGGCCTCATAAACGGCTGAACGCCGGTCTTCGATCCATTTTCCTGAATGGGGACGGAGCGCTTGCCAGCGGTTCCGGCAGGGAGCAGGATCATGGTGGGGAAAAGAAATGGAGCACAAGGTTGAAGGGCGCCCCGAACGGGCGCGTTTCGTTCGCGAAACCGCAGATGTCCGGCGGCAGGCTCTGATCGAGGCAACCGCGCGCTGCCTGGCCGAAAAGGGCGTGGGCGGCACCTCCGTCCGGGCGATCTGCGCCTATGCGGGCGTGTCCGCAGGCCTGCTGACTCATTATTTCGACGGCGTGGACGCCCTGATCCTGGCGACCTATCGCGATGTCGGGGAACAGGTCGCCGCCGCGATGGAACGCGCGGTGGCGGAGGCTGGAGCCGATCCCCGCGCCCGGCTCTGGGCCTATTTGCGGTCCAATTTCCAGCCGCCGGTACTGGATCCCAATCTGCTTGCGACCTGGATTTCCTTCTGGAGCCTCAACAAGACCAATCCGAAAATCGCCGCCACCCATGCCGAAACCTATGGCGGCGGGCGCGAACGCATGGAGGTGCTGCTGCGGGAGGCCGCGCCGCAAATTCCCCGCCCGGACGCGCGCATCGCCGCCATCGGCCTTACTGCGATGATCGATGGCCTCTGGCTGGAACTGTGCCTCGATTCGTCCACCTTCACCATCGAGGAAGCGTTGGGCATGATCGAGGAAGCGATGAATTACGTCCTGCACAAACCCAGAGGCGGTCCGATCGATCAATAAGACGGTCTGTGATCGCTTTTATCAATCGACTTGGCCAAGAAAACCAATTTCACGGCACCATGCGCATTCCCTACATGGGTCGGGCAACAGCAACTCCCTAAAAGGAACTGGAAAGCCCATGGCTCTTATCAACACGACCATCAAGCCGTTCACCGCCACCGCGTACAAGCAGGGCAAGTTCGTCGACGTCACCGACGCCGATGTGAAGGGCAAGTGGGCCGTCTTCTTCTTCTACCCCGCCGACTTCACCTTCGTCTGCCCGACGGAGCTGGAGGATCTGGCCGATATCTACCCGACGCTCCAGAAGCTGAACGTCGAGGTTTACTCGGTTTCGACCGACACGCATTTCAGCCACAAGGCCTGGCACGACACCTCGCCGGCGATCGGCAAGATCAACTATTTCATGCTGGGCGACCAGTCGGGCACCATCACCAACAATTTCGACGTGATGCGTCCGGGCGTCGGCCTGGCTGACCGCGCCACCTTCCTGGTCGATCCCGAAGGCGTGATCCAGTTCATGGAAATCACTTCGGAAGGCGTCGGCCGCAACGCGACCGAACTGCTCCGCAAGGTCAAGGCCGCGCAATATGTCGCCGCCAACCCTGGCGAAGTCTGCCCGGCCAAGTGGGAAGAAGGCGAAGCCACGCTGGCGCCCTCGCTCGACCTCGTCGGCAAGATCTAACGGCCTCGCCGACATTCCGCCCATGCGGGCCTGCGAAGCGCGATTTCCTGCGCTTCGGTGCTCACGGACCAGAAGTCCGCTGCGCTCCGATGCTCGGAAATCACGCTTCTCGGCTCCACCTGAACGAAATGTCGACAAGGCCTTAACTCTTGTCGGGCTGGGTCGAAGGCACCCTCCCCGGCCCGGCGGGAGCCATTATATGCAACGTGCTCCTGCGAAGGCAGGAGCCCAGAGCGTCAGGTCACGCGCCAAAGCCTGGGATCCTGCCTTCGCAGGAGCACGCCGCTCTCAATTTACAACCTCCGCAAACGCCGGGCCTTCGGATCGCACCGTCCCGGCGAAGGACAAGCCGCGTGCCCCGGATCGGCGCGCCCAACCCATGGAGACCAATATGTTGGACGCAAATCTCAAGGGCCAGCTCAAGGCCTATATGGCGAACATCACCCAGCCGATCGAGCTGGTGGCGTCGCTGGACGAAGGCGCGAAGAGCCGTGAACTCAAGACGCTGCTGGATGAGATCGCCGAACTGTCGGACAAGGTATCCATCACCACCGGCCCAAAAACCGATAGCACCAAGCGCGTCCCCAGCTTCATGATCCGCCGTACCGGCACGGACATCGGCGTGACCTTCGCCGGCCTGCCCATGGGCCATGAATTCACCTCGCTCGTCCTCGCCCTGCTGCAAGTCGGCGGCCACCCGTCCAAGGCGGCGCAGGAACTGCTCCAGCAGATCAAGGACATCGACGGTGACTTCGCCTTCGAAACCTATTTCTCGCTGTCCTGCCAGAACTGCCCCGATGTGGTGCAGGCGCTGAACCTGATGGCCGTCCTCAACCCCCGCATCAGCCACACCGCCATCGACGGCGCGCTATTCAAGGAAGAAGTCGACGCCCGCAAGGTCATGGCCGTCCCCACCGTCTTCCTGAACGGCGAACCCTTCGCCAGCGGCCGGATGGAACTGGAGCAGATCGTCGCGAAGATCGACAGCGGCGCGGCCACCCGCGCAGCGGAGAAGATCAAGGCGCAAGACCCGTTCGAAGTGCTGATCGTCGGTGGCGGTCCCGCTGGCGCTGCGGCGGCGATCTATGCGGCGCGCAAGGGCATCCGCACCGGCGTCGCGGCGGAGCGCTTCGGCGGTCAGGTGCTCGACACCATGGATATCGAGAATTTCATCTCGGTCAGCCGCACCGAAGGCCCCAAATTCGCCGCCGCGCTGGAAGCCCATGTGAAGGACTATGACGTCGAGATCATGAACCTGCAGAAGGCCGCCAAGCTGATCCCGGCCAAGACCGAAGGCGGCTATCATGAGGTCGTGCTGGGAAATGGCGCGTCCTTGAAGGGCAAGACCGTCATTCTCTCCACCGGCGCGCGCTGGCGGCAGATGGGCGTGCCCGGCGAAGACGAATATCGCAACAAGGGCGTGGCCTACTGCCCGCATTGCGACGGCCCGCTGTTCAAGGGCAAGCGCGTGGCGGTGATCGGCGGCGGCAATAGCGGCGTCGAGGCGGCCATCGACCTGGCCGGCATCGTCGCCCATGTGACTCTGATCGAGTATGACAGCCAGCTCCGCGCCGACGCCGTGCTCCAGCGCAAACTCGCCAGCCTGCCCAATGTCAGGATCATCACCTCGGCCCTCACGACCAAGGTGGACGGCAATGGCGAACGCGTCACCGGCCTCAGCTACAAGGATCGCAACAGCGGCACGGAGCATGATATCGAACTGGAAGGCATTTTCGTCCAGATCGGCCTCGTCCCGAACACCGAATGGCTGAAAGACACGATCGCCCTTTCCCCACGTGGCGAGATCGAGATCGACGCGCGCGGCGAAACCAGCCAGCCCGGCATCTTCGCGGCGGGCGACTGCACGACTGTGCCCTACAAGCAGATCGTGATCGCTTGCGGAGCGGGCTCGACGGCGGCGCTCTCCGCCTTCGATTACTTGATCCGCCTGCCAGCGGCGGAGGAGACCGCCGAAGCGGCCTGATCATCCGGGCCAAAGAATCGCGGGGCGGCGGATTCCACGGGAGGATCAGCCGCCCTTGCCTCATCCAAGCCACTCAAAAGACACGCGATTGTAAAGTTAATGTCTTTTTCACCATGATTCGCGATTCTGGGCGGCGTCAATTACGCAAGCAGGTATCGTCATGGCGCCATGTGCCTATCGCAATCCGGAATGGCTGTCAGCGGTCTACGCCATGGTCGACGATGTCTGCGCGCGGGATGGCGCCCCTCCGCCGGGGATGATCGGTGCCCTGACCCGCCTCATCGACAGCGCGCAAAGCGATCGCTCGGCGGACAATTTCCTTCCCCGTGCACAGGACATGCTGCTGGCCATCCACCGCCTGCGCGCCTCCCTCGCGCAATCCGATTCCCAGGCCAGCGCGATCCGCGGCGAGCTTCGCCTGATGTGCAACGACTGGATCAAGTCGGCCCGCTTCTGCTAACCCGAATTCCTCTTAACGCCGCATCAAGCGCAGCCGGAAAATCCCCGGATCGACCTCCAGCATCGGCGCGGCCGTCTCATCCCGCTGCGCCAGCACCACCGGCGCTTGCGGCGCGAAAGTCACGACGGCGCTTCCCGGATCGCCCACCACCAGCGCATCCACCATCAACACCGGACTCAATCGGTCCGAGGTCACACTGACCAGAGTCCCGACTTGCGTCATCCCGAACAGCTTGCGCGCAAAGGCATAAGGCAGCCTGATGCACCCATGGCTCGCCGGATGGCCGGGATTATGCCCCGCATGGAGCGCAATCCCGTCCCAGGTCAGCCGCTGCATGAAGGGCATGGGCGCGTTGGAATAGATGTTCGACCGATGCCATTCCCGCTTCTGCAGCACCGGAAACTCCCCGGTCGGCGTGCGATGCCCCTTCATGCCCGTCGACACGCTGGCAATCCCGACCAGCCGGTCGCCATCATAGACATGCACCATCTGTCGCTCGATGCTGATCACCATATAGAGCGGCCCGACGAACGGCCCCTCCTCCAGCCAGCGATAGCCCCCCGGCCCCACCGGCTCCTGCCCCGCCACGGGCACGGCGATCACGCACAGCAGCGGCAAAAGCATCCAGGTTAGAAAGGCGCGCATCAACACTTTCTTAACCACAAGACGCGCCAGCGCCAGCCCCTGATCGGCCCGCCCAGGTTCAGACTGGGACGATGCTACAGCAAGCTCAATTGCGCGACCGGCGCGAAGCTCCTGCGGTGCAGCGGCGTCGGCCCATGTTCGCGCAGCGCGGCCAGATGCTTGGCGCTGCCATAGCCCTTGTTGCTTTCCCAACCATAATGGGGATGCACCGCCGCCGCCTCGATCATCATCCGGTCGCGTGCTTCTTTCGCCAGGATGGAGGCCGCCGCGATCGACAGACATTTGGCGTCACCCTCGACCACCGCCGTCGATGCCCAGCGCCATTGCGGGCAGCGATTGCCGTCCACCAGCACATGCGCGCAATCCTGGGTCAACGCCTCGACCGCCCGCCTCATCGCCAGCATGGTCGCCCAGAGGATGTTGAGGCTGTCAATCTCCTCGACCGAAGCGACGCCCAGCCCCCAGCACAGCGCCCGCGCCTTGATCTCCCCCTCCAGCATGGCGCGCCGGGCAGCGCTCAACTGCTTGCTGTCGTTGAGACCTTGCGGGCAATCCTCCTGCCGCAGGATCACCGCCCCCGCCACGACCGGCCCGGCCAGCGGGCCGCGCCCTGCCTCGTCCACCCCGGCAACCAGTCCCGGATGATGCAGCAGTTCATGGGAAAAATCAGGCATGGTCGTGAAACCCGAAAGGCGCGCCCATCGGCCCATGTCCCTGCCCTAGTCCCGGTGCGAGAGCGAGCGCCTCCCGCACATATTTGCGCCCGCGTTCGATGGCGTCGACCAGATCCAGACCCTGCCCCAGCCCGGTCGCGATCGCGCTGGCCAGCGTGCAGCCGGTGCCATGGGTGTGCGGCGTATCGATTCGCGCATTGCTCCACGCCTTGAGAACGCCCTGTGGCCCGATCAGCCGGTCCGTCAGCATCGGCCCCTCGCCATGGCCGCCCTTGGCCAGCACATGGGTTGCAAAACGGATCGCGATCTCCTCCCCGCCCAGCGCTTCCAGCTCCGGGATATTGGGCGTGACCAGCGTGGCCAGCGCCATCAGCTTCTCAAAGGCGGCGACGGTCGCCTCGTTCGCCAGCGCGGAACCGCTGGTGGCCACCATGACCGGATCGAAGACGATCGGCACGCCCTCCAGCGCCGCCAGCCGCTCCGCCACAGCCACCGCCGTTTCCGCCGATCCGATCATGCCGATCTTCACCGCATCGACCCCGATATCGCTGATGACACTCTCCATCTGTTGGAGCACCATGTCGGTCGGGATCGGATGAACGCCCTGCACGCCCAGCGTATTCTGCGCGGTAATCGCGGTGATCGCTGTCATGGCATGGCCGCCGAGCAGCGTCACGGTGCGGATATCCGCCTGGACGCCCGCGCCCCCCCCGCTGTCGGACCCGGCAATGATGAGGATGCGCGCGGAAGTCATGCCTTGAAATGCCGCTCCGTCGAAGCCGGATGGCGTTTGAGCGCATCGCCGGTCCGGGTCGGCCGGTCCATCAATTCACCGCCGCAATTGGGACAACGATCGTCCAGCGCCTCAGCGCATGACGCGCAGAATGTGCATTCGAAGGAACAGATAAATGCCCCCGGTTCATCGGCGGGCAGGTCCGTCCCGCAACGCTCGCAATCGGGCCGCAATTCCAGCATCAGGCAGCCGCCTTCGCCACGGCGTCGCAGATGCGCTCGACCACGTCCTTGACCTGCTCCTCCCGGTCGCCCTCGGCCATCACGCGGATGACCGGCTCCGTGCCCGAAGGCCGGATCACCAGCCGCCCGCACCCGTTCAACTCCGCCTCGGCCTGGGCGATCGCCCGCTTCACATCCTCATGCTCCAGCGGCTTGCCACCGGAGAAGCGGACATTCTTGAGCAATTGCGGCACCGGATCGAACTGATGCAGCACTTCGCTCGCAGGCTTGCCCGATCGCACCAGCGCCGCCAGCACCTGCAACCCCGCCACGGTGCCGTCGCCGGTCGTCGCATAGTCGGAAAGGATCATATGCCCTGACTGCTCGCCACCGACGTTGAAACCGCCCTCGCGCATCCGCTCCAGCACATAGCGGTCGCCCACCTTGGTCCGCTCCAGCGCCATGCCCTGACCCACAAGGAAACGCTCCAGTCCCAGGTTCGACATCACCGTCGCCACCAGCCCGCCGCCGCGCAGCATCCCCGCCTTCGCGAAATTGCCTGCGATCAGCGCCATGATCTGGTCGCCGTCGACGATCGCGCCATGTTCGTCCACCACGATCAGCCGGTCGGCATCGCCATCCAGCGCAATGCCTATGTCCGCGCCCGCCGACACCACCGTTTCCTGCAACAGCAACGGCGCGGTCGATCCGCACTGGTCGTTGATATTGATGCCATTGGGCGTGACGCCGATCGCCACCACCTCTGCCCCCAATTCCCAGAGGGCCGAGGGCGCGACCTGATAAGCGGCCCCATTGGCGCAATCGACCACGATCTTGAGGCCATCCAGCCGAAGGTCGGCCGGAAAGCTGGATTTGACGGCATGGATATAGCGGCCCCGAGCGTCCTCCACGCGACGGGCGCGGCCGATTTCCTGCGACGCGGCAAGCGGAATATCTTGGCTTAGCATCGCCTCGATCTTCAGCTCATCCTCATCCGACAGCTTGTAGCCATCCGGCCCGAACAGCTTGATGCCATTGTCGAAATAGGGGTTGTGGCTGGCCGATATCATCACGCCCAGATCGGCGCGCATCGAATGGGCGAGCAGCGCCACCGCCGGAGTCGGGATCGGCCCGAACTGCACCACATCCATGCCGACGGCGGTGAAACCCGCGACCAGCGCATTTTCCACCATATAGCCCGACAGGCGCGTGTCCTTGCCGATGACGACGCGATGGCGATGCGTGCCGCGCTGGAAATGCTTGCCCGCCGCCATGCCGACCTTCATCGCCAGTTCGGCGGTCATCGGCCATTGGTTGGTGCGTCCGCGAATGCCGTCCGTGCCGAAATATTTTCTGCTCATAATCCCTGCCCGCCCATGCGGTTAAACCTCTCATCATTCCCATAGCAATCTTTGTTCGACTTTCCAGCAAGGAGCAGCCATCCCTTTGCAAATGGACGGATTCAATGCAGCGGTCGACGCCCTTTCCGGCGCGGTCTTCTTCAAGGTGCCGGTGCTGGGGACGCAGATCGAGCTGATCGTGCTCTATCTGGCGCTGCCGATGCTGTTCTTCACCGTCTGGCTGGGCTTTCCCAATCTGACCGCGGTCGGCAGGGCGCTGCGCATCCTCAAGACCCAGCCGCATGAGGGCGAGGCGAAGGGCGACGTCAGCCAATGGGGCGCGCTGTCGACGGCGCTGTCCGGCACGATCGGCCTGGGCAATATCGCGGGCGTGGCGGTGGCGCTGACGATGGGCGGGCCGGGCGCGATCCTCTGGATGTTCATCATCGGCTGGTTCGCCATGACGGTGAAGATGGCGGAGGTAACGCTGGGCCTCAAATATCGCACCTTCGACAGCCGGGGCCATGTGCATGGCGGGCCGATGTATGTGCTCAAAGCCGTGGGCGCGGCGCGGGGCTGGCCGAAGATCGGGCTGCTATTGGGCGGGTTCTACGCCTTTTTCGCGCTGTTCGGGGCAATCCCGATGGTGCAGGTCAACCAAAGCTTCGCGCAGGTGAAAGTGGTGACGGGCTTCAGCAATGGCTGGGCCTATGGCACGATCCTCGCGGGTGCGGTGGCACTGGTGACTTTGGGCGGCGCTGCCTGGCTGGGGGAAGTGGCGAAGAGGCTGACGCCGCTCAAGGTCGCGGTCTATATGATCGGCGTGGCGACGGTGCTGATCCTGCACGCCGCCGCCATTCCAGCCGCGCTGACGGAAATCTGGCAAGGCGCCTGGAACGGACAGGCCGCGACCGGCGGCGCCGTGGGCGCGTTCGTTTCGGGAATGCGGCGCGCGGTGTTCGCGAGCGAGGCAGGCGTGGGGTCGGCGGTCATGGCGCATAGCCTGGCGCGGGCGCGGCATCCGGTGTCCGAGGGGCTGGTCGCGCTGCTGGAGCCGTTGCTCGGCACGATGATCGTCTGCGCCTTGGGCGGGCTGGCGCTGGTGGTCGCGGGCACATGGAAATCGGGGCTGGAGGGCATTGCCATCACCTCCGCCGCCTTCGCGCAGGTGTCGCACTCCTTTCCATGGCTGCTGGCGGTGGTCGTGGTGCTGTTCGCTTATTCGACGCTGGTCGCCTGGGGCTTCTATGGCTTGCAGGCCTGGGGCTATCTGTTCGGCAACGGACCCAAGGCGCAGTGGAGCTACAAGATTCTCTACATCATCGCCCTACCCCCGGCGGCGGCCATCGATCTCGGCCGGGTGGTCGGCATTGTCGACAGCAGCTTCTTCCTGATGGCGATCCCCAATGTGATCGCACTCTACCTCTGCGCCGGGGAATTGCGGCGCGATGTGCGCAATTATCTGGCGACACCCGAGGAGGATTAACGCGCCATCGCCGTTTCGATTTCCTCGACGGTTCGGGGAATGCCTTCGCTCAGGCGCTGCGATCCGGTCGGCGTGATCAGATAGAGATCTTCGATCCGAATGCCATAATTGGCGGATTGGACATAAAGGCCCGGCTCCACGGTAATGACCGCGCCCGCCGGCAGCGGCTTGGACATGTCGCCCACGTCATGGACATCAAGGCCGACCAGATGACCAAGGCCATGGGTGAAATCATCGACCCGCCCGGCCTTGCGGAAGACATCTTTCGCGGCCTCCACCAGATCCTCATAATAGACCCCGGCCTTGAGCTTGGCCACGGCGGCGGCCTGAGCGGCGAGTACCAGTTCATAGGATGCGCGCTGTTCAGCACTAAACTTGCCGCTGGCGGGGAAGGTCCGCGTCACGTCGCAGGCATAGCCACCGACCGAAGCGGCCGCGTCGATCAGGATCAGGTCATTGGGTCCGATGACCCCGCTGCCGCCGGTATAATGCAGCGAAGCCGCGTTGCGCCCGGTGGCGACGATGCTGTCATAGGCCAACCCCTCTCCTCCCCCGGCGCGGAAAGCATCCTCCAATATGGCCTTGAGCTGCCTTTCGCTCATGCCGGGCCGCACTTGCTTCATCGCCGCGATATGGCCGCGCGCCGTTGCCGCCGTCGCCCTGCGCATCAGGTCGAGTTCGCGCGGTTCCTTGACGATGCGGAGCGAAGGCAGCAGGCCGCTCTCATCCTTGAGCGAAACGCCGGGCACGCGCTGCATCACCTTGCCGTAAAGCTCCAGCCCCTGGGGCACCGGCGCGGATGCGCTGACGATAGGGCCAAGGAAATGCAGCGTCTTGGACCGTTCGGCCAGGGTGGTGACGAGGCCTCCCAGACCGCTGGTGCGCGACACGCGGGCAAAGCCGGTGCGCCGCTCCAGTTCCGTGCCCAAAGGCAGGCGTTCGACCTCCCAACGCTCCGCCTCCGGATCGCGCGAGGGGAGCAGCAGCCATTCCTTGATCGTCCGCTCGGCGGGCGCCATGACGAGAATCGCGCCGGGTTCATCGACGATGCCGGTCAGCCAGGCAAAGTCCCCGTCCTGCACGAAGGGCGGCGCGACGGCGGCGGCAATTTCTACCGGCCCGGCGCCATAAACGACGGCGACACCGTCTTTCAGCAATTCCATGACGCGACGGCGGCGTTCGCGAAACACATCCGGGGTGAAAGGCGAAGTGCCCGCCGGGGTCGCGAAGCCCTGCGGCGGCAATGTCTGTGCGATGAGTCGCGTGGAAAGGACCAGCGATGCCGTGGCGCCCGCCAACATGGTCCGCCGATTATACATAGAGTTCTCCCTTGCTGCGCCAAACAGGAGCATGAAAGGAAGCGGGCGGCAAGGGGCGTATCAGGGTGATGATACAGTAAAGACCCCGCCAAAGGGCGAGGCCTTTCATGATGTCTGCGGCGGCGGGTCAGATCTTGTCGCCCAGGGCGCCTTTCACCGAACCCTTGATGTCCTGAACGGTGCCCTTGCCCTTCTGGGCCTGGCCTTCCGCCACCAGATCGGGATCGCGCCGGTTGCGGCCTACGGCTTCCTTGACGGCGCCTGCGGCCTTATTGCCTGCGGCCTTTGCCTTGTCGGTCAGTTCGCCCATGGAATGTCTCCTGTCAGTTGCTCTTGCAGGGTCAACCAATGGAGTTGGCGGAAGGTTGCCATCGGTGCGGATGCGAAATGGTGGCTTTGGGTAGATAGGAGACGGTCTGCTTCGCGCTGCTTTCCTTGAAGCGCATCGTGCTCCTGCGAAGGCAGGAGCCCAGTTCCTACGGTGCGATGATCCACAAGCGGCGGAACTGGGTTCCTGCCTTCGCAGGAACACATATCCACTCAATGGCAGCTAATGGCCGAAATCGGCCTTTTGCGCACAAAAAGAAAAGGGCCGGAAAACCGGCCCCTTCCCCAATTTCGTTCCGATCGAAAGATCAGCGCTTCGAGAACTGGAAGCTGCGGCGGGCCTTGGCCTTGCCGTACTTCTTACGCTCGACGGCGCGGCTGTCGCGGGTCAGGAAGCCTTCGGCCTTGACCGCGCTACGCAGCGCCGGCTCGTACTTCGACAGAGCCTGGGCGATACCGTGCTTGACCGCACCGGCCTGGCCCGACAGACCGCCGCCCTTGACGGTGGCGATCACGTCGTACTGACCTTCGCGCTCGGTGACGCCGAAGGGCTGGTTGATCACCAGACGCAGGGTCGGGCGGGCGAAATAGATTTCCTGATCGCGGCCGTTGACCGTGATCTTGCCGGTGCCGGGCTTCACCCAGACGCGAGCGACGGCGTCCTTACGACGGCCAGTCGCATAGGCGCGGCCGAGGCTGTCGATTTCCTGGGCGCGCAGCGGAGCCGAAGGCTGGACCGGAGCGATCGGCGCGTCAGCAGCGATGGGCGCTTCCGCAGCAGCGGTGGCGGGCGCCGGGGCGTTGGCGGTCAGCGACGCGAGGTCGGACAGGGACTGGCGGTTATCGGACATTATGCACCCACCTTGTTCTTGCGGTTGCGCGACGCGAAATCGAGCACTTCGGGGTTCTGCGCTTCGTGGGGATGCTCAGCGCCGGCGAAGATGCGCAGGTTGCGCATCTGCTGGCGGCCCAGCGGACCACGGGGGATCATGCGCTCGACGGCCTTTTCAAGCACGCGCTCGGGGAAACGGCCTTCCAGAATCTTCTGGGGGGTGGTTTCCTTGATGCCGCCGGCATAGCCAGTGTGCTTGTAATAGACCTTGTCAGTCAGCTTGCGGCCGGTGAACTTCACCTTGCCCGCATTGACGATGATGACATTGTCACCGCAATCGACATGGGGCGTGAAGCTCGTCTTGTGCTTGCCGCGCAGGATGTTCGCGACGGTCGAGGCGAGGCGGCCGACGACGAGGCCTTCCGCGTCGATCAAAATCCACTTCTTTTCGACCGTGGCCGGGGTTGCCGGCTTGGTGGTCTTCATCAGCGCCTTCATGGTGCCAATACTCCAGTTGAAATTAGTCACCGATCACCGTCACCGGCTTTCGGAAGATGCGCGCTAATGACGGGTGAGGCGCGCCAAGTCAAGAGATTCGGCGGGATTGCTGACGGGTAAAATAATACCTGTCATTTGGTGGACTGATCTCCCACCCACCGGGCGAAGGCGCTATCGGCCGCCTCCACCGGCAAAGCGAGGATCGCGGGAACCTCATAATCATGCAGTTCGGCAAGGCGCGCCATCAGCGCATCGCGGCGGGACGGCGCGGTCTTGAAGAGGACCGGCACCTCGGCCGCCTCCTCCATCGCGCCGTTCCATTCGTAGAAGGAGGTCGCCTCCCCCAGCAGGTTCGCGCAGGCCGCCAGCCGTTCCTCGACCAACTGGCGCGCGATGCGGGTCGCGGCCTCACGCGAGCCGAACAGCGTGTAGACGAGCGCGACGGCGCTCATCCCCGGCGTTCCCCAAGCGCATGGGCGCCCCAGGTGGCCGATGCGACCACCAGCGCGCCGACCGCCTGGTGCAGCACGGCCAGCGGCAACGCGATGCCGCTGATGACGGTGGCGATGCCAAGCGCGACCTGCGTGCCGACCGCCGCGTTGATCGCGATGGAGGGGCCGCGCTCCCCAGCCTGCTTGGCCATGCGGGCCAGCATGACCAGCATGAACGCAGCGACCCAGGCCCACCAGCGATGGATGAAATGCACCAGATAGGGATCGCTGGACAGCGTCGCCCAGAGCGAGCCGAGCCACTGGATTCCTTGCGGTACGAGATGGTCGTTCATCAGCGGCCAGGTGTTGGAAACATAGCCCGCATCCAGCCCCGCCGTGAACGCGCCGAACATCAACTGCACCAGCAGCGCCACCAGCGCGGCGATCGCGAAGGGGTGCAGCATCGCCGGTTTCGCAAAGGGCGTGCGCGAGCGCGTCAACAGGTCCAGCGCGGTCCAGATCAGCCCGCCCATGATGAACAGCGCCGTCAGCAGATGCACCGCCAGCCGGTAGTGGCTGACATCGGTTCGCACCGACAGGCCCGACTTCACCATCCACCAGCCGATCGCGCCCTGCAGACCGCCCAGCGCCAGCAGCGCAAGCAGGCGCGGTCCATAGCCCTGCGGGATCGCCCGCTTCCACGCGAACCAGAGCAGCGGCAAGGCGAAGGCCACGCCGATCAACCGCCCGAGCAGCCGGTGCACCCATTCCCAGAAGAAGATGAACTGGAAATCGCCCAGGGTCATGCCCTGCCGCAACTGCTGATATTCGGGAATCTGCTGATAATCGCGAAACGCCTCCATCCACTGGTCATGGGTCAGCGGCGGGATGGCGCCGGTAATCGGCTTCCATTGGGTGATCGACAGGCCGGATTCGGTCAGGCGTGTGATGCCGCCGACGACGACCATGCAAAAGACGAGGGCGGCGACCGTCAGCAACCAGCGCGCGATCGTCGCGGGGCGTGGGATGGCGACGGCGGGGCGGGTCAGGGTCAACGCGGTCATGGTGCCGATCCATGCTCGCTTGTCCGGCCGGTTGCAAGAACAACAGGAACCGGAGGACAAAAGGTCATAACGCCTTGTGCATCAACGGATACAAACCGTCGGACAGGCGTATCACGCCTCATGGGAAAGCTGATCGAGGATAAGATGAGCGGCACGCAGGGCATTGCGGGCATGATCGCCGCGCAGGGGTCTCTGGGCGCCTTGACCGCGCGCATCGACGCCGGGTCTCCGCTGGGTCCGGTGGAGGGATGGTCTCCGGCACTGGTGTCGACCGTCCGGCTGATGCTGTCGTCCAGGGCGGAGATCGTGCTGTTCTGGGGCTCCGATCTCTGCGCGCTCTACAATGAAGCCTATGCGCCCACCATCGGGGACAAGCATCCCCGCGTGCTGGGCCGTCCGGCGCGGGAGGGATGGTCGGAACTGTGGGACGATCTGGAACCGCTGCTGCGGTCGGTGGTCGAGGGCGGCGAGTCCGTGCACGCCAGGGACCGCCCCTTCTATATCGAGCGCGACGGTGGCCAGGGAGAACAGGTGTTTTTCGACATCAGCTACTCCCCGGTGTTCGAGGCGGACGGGTCGATCGGCGGCGCGCTCTGCATCGTCAGCGAGACGACCAGACGCGTGCTGGCCGAAAAGGAAGTGCGGGCCGACCGCGCCCGGCTGTGGGCACTGGCGCGCGATCCCTTTCTGGTCGCGGACAAGGACGGCGTGTGGATGGCCGCCAGCCCGGCCTGGACGGACATATTGGGCTGGAGCGAACAGGAACTGATCGGGCGCACGTCGGAATGGATGGAACATCCCGACGATCTGGAGAAGACGAAGGGCGAAATCGCAGGCCTGGCCAGGGGCATGCCGACGGTACGCTTCGAAAACCGGTTCCGGGCGAAGGACGGCAGCTATCGCAATTTCAGTTGGACGGCGGTGCCGGAAAACGACCTTGTCTATTGCGTCGCCCGCGACGTGACGGAGCAGCGCGCCCATGCCAGAGCCTTGGCGGAGGCGGAAGCGGCGCTGCGGCAGGCGCAGAAGATGGAGACGCTGGGCCAGCTTACCGGTGGGGTGGCGCATGACTTCAACAATCTGCTGCAGATCGTCACCGGCAATCTGGAACTGTTGCAGCGCGGGGTGGATAAGATCGGCGGCGAAGATCAGGCGCGGCTGCGCCGGGCGGCGGACAATGCGATGGGCGGCGCCGAGCGCGCCGCGCTGCTGACTCAGCGGCTGCTCGCTTTCTCCCGGCGCCAGCCGCTGGCGCCGGAGCGGATCGATCCCAACCGGCTGGTGAGCGGCATGTCCGACCTGCTCAATCGCACATTGGGCGAGACCATCGAGATCGAGACGATCCAGAGCGCCCGCGTGTGGCCGGTAGAGATCGACGTCAACCAGATGGAAATCGCGTTGCTCAACCTGGCGGTGAATGCCCGCGACGCCATGACGGACGGCGGCAAGCTGACCATCGAAGTCGCCAACACGCATATCGATGCGGACTATGCCGCGCAGGAAGCGGAGGTGTCGCCCGGTCAATATGTGCTGATCAGCATGTCCGATACCGGCGCGGGCATGGACGAGGAAATATTGAGCCACGCCATCGAACCCTTTTTCACCACCAAGGAGGTCGGGCGCGGAACGGGCCTGGGCCTGTCGATGGTCTATGGCTTCATCAAGCAGTCGGGCGGCCATTTCCGCGTCTATTCGGAGGCGGGGCACGGCACGACGGTGAAAATTTATCTGCCGCGTTTCTACGGGCTGCTGCCGGACAATGACACCGGCACGGTGGACCGCTGCGCGCCGGAATGTCCCGGCGACGAAACGGTATTGGTGTGCGAGGATGATGAGAAGGTGCGGGCCTATACCGTCGATGTGCTGAAGGAACTGGGCTATCGGGTGATCGAGGCGGCCGACGGTCCGGCCGCGTTGCAGGCGCTGGAGGGGCCTTCACAGCCGATCGACCTGCTGTTCACCGATGTCATCCTGCCCGGCGGGATGACCGGCGCGGACATAGCGCGCGAGGCGCAAACGCGTCGGCCGGGGCTGAGGGTGCTGTTCGCGACCGGCTATGCGCGCAATGCGATCTTCCATCATGGCCGGCTCGATCCGGGGGTGGAGTTGCTGACCAAGCCCTTCACCTATGCCGAGCTGGCCGCGAAGGTGCGGGATATGCTGGATCGTGCTGAAGTGCGGCATGCGGGGTGAGTCAGTATATGCGTTAGAGCGTCCGCCTCCACGCAGCGACCAGTTCCACCGCCCGTTCTCTGACCGCCGCGACGCTGTCGCCGGGACGATAGAGCGCTCCGCCGACACCGATCCCTTCGCAGCCAGCGGCCAGCCATTCCCCGATCGTGTCGGCGCCCGTGCCTCCGACCGCCCAGACGCCGACATGTTTGGGCAGCACGTCCTTCACCGCCTTCACATAGGCAGAGCCGAGGCGCGCGGCGGGGAAGAGCTTGATGCGGCGAGCGCCCGCCTTGATCGCAGCGAAGGCTTCGCTGGGCGTCATGAAGCCGGGAAGCAACTCCAGGCCCAGCTGCGCGCCTCGGGCAATGACCTGCGGGTCGGTGTTGGGCGTCACCATGATGCGGCCGCCTGCATCGTGCAGATTCTGGACCGCCTCGACCGACAGCACCGTGCCGCCGCCGATCAGTGCGCGGTCGCCAAATTCGGCCTGCATCGCGGCGATGCTCTTGAGCGGTTCGGGCGAATTGAAGGGGACTTCCAGGATGCGGATGCCTGCCTCGATCAGCGCGGCGCTCATGTCGAGCGCTTCTACGGGCTTCACGCCGCGCAGGATCGCGCAGATAGGAGGCGCGCCGACGGCAAGCAGGTCATCGAGGGTCATAGGCGGGGTCTCCGGTCAATGAGGCAGGTTGTGCGGTGTGTTTTGGCCATTTCCGTACATTTTCGAAGTTCGTCATCCCCGCGAAGGCGGGGATCCATCTCCTGACCTAACCGCTTGATGCAACGCTGGGAGATGGATTCCCGCCTTCGCGGGAATGACAAAACAGGAAGCGTCCGCCTTCCACCCAAAGCTGCCATCACACCAAACCCAGCCCGGCTAGCGAACAAGCATCGCCATCCAGCACTTGCGAGGCCAGCCCCTGTCTTCCCAGCGCCTGCGCATAGCGAACCGATAACTGGGCATCTCCGACCAACAGAATGTCATCCGCTTCTCCCAGCGTGCTGCGGATTTCCGCGATCTCGCAGCCGATGATGAGGCCGGACAGATAGCCCGTCGACCAATCCTCCGACCTGCCGCCACGCAACCGCATCGCCCGCGCGGCGAACAGCGAGGCGAGCAGCCGCCCCTCCCCTGCCCGCTCCAGCCCTTCGGCAAAGCCTGCTGCTTCCTGCGCGGGATCGGCCCGGTCAACCTTCGTCCCCAGGGTCGAGCGATCCCGCAGCAGCGCGAACAACTCCCCCGTCGGCATGGTGCGGAAGGAGACAATGCGGCCATCTTCTACCACCGACCATTTATTGTGCGTGCCGGGCAGGACGATGAGGTGCCGCCCCTGCCGCAATGCCGGTTCGCGGGCCATGGCTCCGAAAATCTGCGTTTCCTCGCCCCGCATCACATCGGGCACCCCGTCAGGACCGACGCAGGCGAGCCCGGCCATGATGCTGAGCGGCGTGCCGCGCCAGTCGAAGCGCACCGCGGCGGCGCGCCAGGCTGCGGCGTCAGCGGGGCAATCGGCATAGGGCGCCTCCACCCAGCCGTCGCGAGCGCCGGCCATGCCGCAGAGGCGTATCTCTCTGGGCGCGCCTTCCTCCAACCAAGGGGCGATGGTGGCGGCAAAGGCGGCTTCAGCTTCCTTTCCCACCGCGCCGATGCCGGGGCCGTCGCGGCGGGCCGTGACATGGCCCTGCTCCACGCGAAACAGGCGCAAGCGGCTGGTGCCCCAGTCCCCGATGACCGCATATTGGCTCATCAAATTCGTCACTAGCTCTCAAGCATCCTTGAATTTCTATTTGTCTGAGTATATCGGAGAGGCGAGCGCGTCAATGTGCCCCCAATTCGATCTGCCCTTTTCTTCGACAGGATGCCCCTTTCATGAGCGAATCGCCCAAGCCCGCCCATAAGTTGCGCAGCCGCGCCTGGTTCGACAACCCCGACAATATAGACATGACCGCGCTCTATCTGGAGCGTTATCTGAATTTCGGTCTTTCGCTGGAGGAACTGCGCAGCGGCAGGCCGATCATCGGCATCGCCCAGACCGGCAGCGACCTGTCACCCTGCAACCGTCACCATATGGTGCTGGCGGAGCGCATTCGCGAAGGCATCCGCGAAATGGGCGGGATCGCGCTGGAATTTCCGGTGCATCCGATCCAGGAAACCGGCAAGCGGCCGACGGCGGGGCTGGACCGCAACCTCGCCTATCTGGGGCTGGTCGAGGCGATCTACGGCTATCCGCTGGACGGGGTGGTGCTGACCACGGGCTGCGACAAGACGACGCCCGCGCTGCTGATGGCGGCGGCGACGGTGAATATTCCCGCGATTGCCCTGTCGGTCGGACCGATGCTCAATGGCTGGCACAAGGGCGAGCGCACCGGGTCGGGAACCATCGTGTGGCATGCGCGGCAATTGCTCGCGGCGGGCAAGATCGATGATGAGGGCTTCATCAAGCTGGTGGCGTCTTCGGCGCCCTCGACCGGCTATTGCAACACCATGGGCACGGCGACGACGATGAACTCGCTGGCCGAAGCGCTGGGCATGATGCTGCCCGGATCGGCGGCGATCCCGGCGCCCTATCGCGATCGGCAGGAGGTCGCCTATCGGACCGGCAAGCGCATTGTCGAGATGGTGGCGGAGGATCTGAAGCCTTCCGATATTTTGACGCTGGACGCCTTCCATAACGCCATTGTGGTGAACTCGGCCATTGGCGGATCGACCAATGCGCCGATCCACCTGGCCGCCATTGCGCGCCATGCCGGCATCGACCTGCCGCTCAAGGATTGGGAGACGGTCGGGCATAAGGTGCCGCTGCTGGTGAACCTCCAGCCTGCGGGCGAATATCTGGGCGAGGATTATTATCGTGCCGGTGGCGTGCCCGCCGTGGTCAGCCAGCTTATCGGGCAAGGACTGATCCGCGAGGGCGCGATGACCGTCAACGGCAAAACCATCGGCCAGAACTGCAGGGGCGTGGAGATCGAGGATGAGAAGGTCATCCGTCCGTTCAACCAGCCGCTCAAGGAAGAGGCGGGCTTTCTCGTCCTGTCGGGCAATCTGTTCGACGCGGCGGTGATGAAGACCAGCGTGATCTCCGAGGAGTTCCGCAGCCGCTATCTCTCCAACCCCAACGACCCCAATGCCTTTGAAGGTCCGGCGGTCGTGTTCGACGGGCCAGAGGATTATCACCGCCGCATTGATGATCCAGCGGTCGGCATCACGCCCGACACGCTGCTGTTCATGCGCGGCGCTGGCCCCATCGGCTATCCAGGCGCGGCGGAGGTCGTGAACATGCGGCCGCCCGCTTATCTGATCACCGAAGGCATCTCCGCCCTGCCCTGCATCGGTGACGGACGTCAGTCGGGCACGTCGGGCAGCCCCTCGATCCTCAACGCCTCGCCCGAAGCGGCGGCGATGGGTGGGCTTGCACTGCTGCGGACCGGCGACCGGGTGCGGATGGACCTCAACACCGGCACGGTGAACGTCCTCATTCCCGACGAGGAACTGGAAGCGCGCCGGGCTAAGCTGGTGGCGGAGGGCGGGTTCAAATATCCCGCCTCCCAGACCCCGTGGCAGGAAATCCAGCGCGCCGTCGTCGGCCAGATGAATACAGGCGCGATCCTCGAAGGCGCGGAGAAATATCAGCGCATCGCCCAGACCATGGGCCTGCCCCGCGACAATCATTGAAGGCCATTGGCATTAATCCCCCAATCCCGGAGTTTTTCCCATGTTCAACGGAGCCATCCTCATCGGCGCGAGCGAGCGTCAGGGCGGCGAGCCTTTCTTCGCGATCGATCCGTCGACCGGCGCGAAGGGCGAAGTCGCCTTCCGCAACGCTTCGGCCGCTGACGTAGCCGATGCCTGCACACTCGCTGACGCCGCGTTCGAGAGCTTTTCGACGCTGACGCCCGAAGCCCGCGCCGCCTTTCTGGAGGCCATGGCCGACCAGATCATCGCCATTGGCGACCTGCTGATCACGACTGCCATGAGCGAGACCGGCCTGCCCCGCGGCCGTCTGGAGGGTGAGCGCGGTCGCACCATCGGCCAGTTGCGCCTGTTCGCCGGCTATGTCCGTCAGGGCGACTGGCTGGACGCCACCATCGACCCGGCCCTGCCGGAACGCACCCCGCTGCCGCGCGGCGACCTGCGCCGCGTCAACCATGCGGTCGGCCCGGTCGCCGTGTTCGGCGCGTCCAACTTCCCCCTCGCCTTCTCGGTCGCGGGCGGCGACACGGCATCGGCCTTCGCCGCCGGTTGTCCGGTCGTGGTCAAGGGCCACCCCGCCCACCCCGGCACCGGCGAGCTGGTCGCCCGCGCCATCGCCGCCGCCGTCAAGGCCAGCGGCCTGCATGAAGGCGTGTTTTCCTACCTGCCCGGCACGACCAACGAACTGGGCGGCGCGCTGGTGGCCGATCCGCGCATCAAGGCGGTGGGCTTCACCGGATCGCGCGGCGGCGGCCTTGCTCTGATGAAGATCGCGGCGAACCGCGAGGAACCGATCCCGATCTATGCCGAAATGTCGAGCATCAACCCGGTCGTGCTGTTGCCGGGCGCGCTCGCGGCCCGCGCCGAAGCCTTGGGCAGCGCCTTCGTCGGCTCGCTGACTCTCTTTTCGGGCCAGTTCTGCACCAATCCTGGCATGGTGATCGCGCTCGACGGCCCCGATCTGGACCGCTTCATGGCTTCGGCCGCCGAAGCGCTTTCGGCCAATAGCGCGCAGGTCATGCTGACGCCGGGTATCCATGCGGCTTACGAAAAGGGCGTCGCTGCGCTGGCCGGGGCCGAGGGCGTCGCCACGCTCGCACGCGGCGCGGAACCAGAGGGCGTCAACCGGGGCCGGCACGCCCTGTTCGCCGCCAGCGGCGAGCAGTTCCGCGCCAATCCGGCGCTGGCGCATGAAGTGTTCGGTTCCTCCTCGATCCTCGTCAAATGCGCGACCATAGAGGAAGTCGTCGCCACCATCGCCCGGATGGAGGGCCAGTTGACCGCGACGCTCCAGATGGAAGACAGCGACCAGGCCGATGCCGCAAAGCTGCTGCCCACCTTGTCCCGCAAAGTCGGCCGCGTGCTCGCGAACGGCTGGCCGACCGGGGTCGAAGTGACCCATGCCATGGTGCATGGCGGTCCCTTCCCTTCGACCTCCGACGGGCGCACCACCTCGGTCGGCACACTGGCGATGATGCGCTTCCTGCGCCCGGTCTGCTATCAGGATGTGGCCGACGCGGTGCTGCCCCCTGCCTTGCAGGCCGCCAATCCGTGGAAGCTGACCCGCCGCATCGAAGGCAGGCTGGAAGTCGCGGCATGACCATCAAGGCAGGCCTTGTCGGCTTGGGCAAGATCGCCCGCGACCAGCATCTGCCCGCGATCGAAAAGATCGAGGGCATAGAGCTGGTCGCGGTTGCCAGCCGCAATGCGCTGGGCGAAGGGGTGCGCAATTATCCCGACCTTGGCGCCATGCTGCCGGGCGAGCCGGATCTCGACGCCGTGATCCTCTGCCAGCCGCCGCAGGTCCGCTATCAGGCGGCGCGGCAGGCGATATTGGCGGGCAAGCATGTCTTCCTGGAAAAGCCGCCCGGCGCGACCGTGTCCGAAGTGGAGGCGCTGATCGCGCTGGCGAAGGCGCAGAATGTCACCCTCTATGCAAGCTGGCACAGCCGCTATGCCGCCGCCGTCGCGCAGGCCAAGACGTGGATGGCTTCGCGCACCATCGAACGCATATCGATCCAGTGGCGGGAGGATGTGCGCCACTGGCATCCCGGCCAGCCCTGGATCTGGGAAGCGGGCGGCTTTGGCGTGTTCGATCCGGGCATCAATGCGCTCTCGATCCTGACCGAGATCGTGCCGGAGCCGGTGACGCTACTGTCCGCCAGTCTGGAAGTGCCCGCGAACAAGGACGCCCCCATCGGCGCCGACCTTAAAATGGCGACCGCTTCGGGCGCGCCGGTGGAGGCCGTGTTCGACTGGCGGCAGACCGGGCCGCAGACCTGGGACATCGCCGTCGAAACGGCGAATGGCAGCCTGCTGCTGTCCGAGGGCGGGAACACGCTTCGACTGGACGGAGAAGTCCAGTTGAAGGCGCCGGACGAGGAATATCCGGCCATGTATCGGCGTTTCGTCGGGCTGGTGGCGGACAAGGCGATCGATGCCGATATCGCGCCGCTGCGATTGGTGGCGGATGCCTTCCTTTGTGGGCGGCATTGCCCTACGACGGCGTTCGAGGATTGAACCGAGGGGGCTGAAAGTTGGGAAGCGGGCGCAAGGATGGGACGGAACGCAGATTTGCGCCGGACGAAAGCTCGCTCCGCATCCACCAAGCCATTGCGAAGCAGTTGGGCACCGCGATCCTGATGGGCACCCACAAGCCCGGCGACCTGTTCGAAGGGGAGATCGAGGCGTCGGAACGGCTCCAGGTCTCCCGCACCGCCTATCGCGAGGCGGTGCGCATCCTGATCGCCAAGGGCATGCTGGAAAGCCGCCCCAAGGCCGGAACCCGCGTGCTGCCGCGCGCCCGCTGGAATGTGCTGGACCCCGAAATGCTCGCCTGGATGTTCGCGGGCGAGCCGGACCGCGATTTCATCCGCGATCTGTTCGAACTGCGCGGCGTGATCGAACCGGCGGCGGCCGAATTCGCGGCGCGGCGGCGGACTGATGAGCAATTGGCCGTCATGGCGCAGGCACTGGAGGATATGGAAAGCCATGGCCTCTCCACGCCAGAGGGCCGGGCGGCGGACCAGCGCTTTCACAACGCGATCCTCGCCGCGACGCATAATGACGCGCTCGCCGCGCTGGCAAGCTCAGTGGGGGCGGCGGTGAGCTGGACCACCACCTTCAAGCATCGCAAGAAACTCCTGCCCCGCGACCCACTGCCCGATCACAAGGCGGTCTGTCAGGCCATCGCCAGCCGCGACACTGCGGCCGCGCGCAACAGCATGGTGGAATTGCTGCGGCTGGCGATGGCCGACATGGACAGTGTCCTCGCTGAACCCGGCAGGGATTGAGGGTTCGTCCAAGGGCTGCGCCAGGGTCTGCCGCCAACGGATAATCCGGCTTGCCAGCCTTTGCCGGGAACAGGGCGGCGGTACGTGGCATGCCCCCTCCCCTGGCTGTGCGATGAGCCGCGCTGTCGAGCAAGTGGGCCATGCGCTGTATCAGAGCAGTGATCCGTGCCGCGATTAAACTGGATCAACTTCCCTATATGGATAGAAACATTATGATATGTTTATAGACATATATCTAATGATATAAATGACCCGTTTTGATACTTATGCTTTACTCCAACCGCATTGAAAATGACAAATTTCTACTTCATCTTCCCCTAGGGCTTACCAAAGAAATATGTCGATTCGGGCATATTCTTAACGCGTTGGGTATGTGTCGGGCGCTGAGCCGCCCATGTGGGGGGGCATTGTCATGGCAGGTGCAAGCGGTACGACCATTTTGAACGGCGGGACCGGCAGCGACAATCTCGTCGGCGGATCGGGCGACGACTTCCTGGATGGCGGCGCGGGGAACGACACGCTGAACGGCGGGTCCGGCAGCGACACGCTCGATGGCGGCGCCGGCATCGATCGCGTCCTGGGCGGATCGGGGGCAGACACGCTGATCTACAAGGCATTCGAAAATCAGTGGCTCAGCGGGTCCAGCTATTCCAGCGGCGCCGTTTCCGGCGGAACCTATATGGGCACGTCGAGCGGCACGGGATATTCGGGCTATGACTATTATGACGGCGGGTCGGGCTCGTCCAAGCTGGGCACGCAAAATGTCGCTGATGTGGACAAGCTGCAAATCTGGCTGAGCCCGACGCAACTTGCCGACGCGGCGATCCGCGCAGAGATCGACTATGTCCAGAACATCTGGATCCCGGCGCAGAAGAACGCGAATACCGGCCAGACCGGGCCTGCCATCTATCAATTCAAGACGATCAACCTGCAGATTTCCCAGGTTGAAACCATCGACATTCGGAACTTCAACGGAAGCACCGATATAATCGGCCCTAAGCTTATCTCCGTGACGATGAGCGACACGGCGCTGAAGATCGGCGATACGTCGACGGTGACGGTCACCTTCTCCGAAGCGGTGACCTTCGACAATAGCGACGTGACGGTGGAGCATGGAACGCTCTCGACCTTCACCAGCAGCCCGGACGGCAAGGTCTGGACAGCGACTTTCACGCCGACGGCGAATATCGAGGACAGCTCGAACGTCGTGACGGTGGGGCCGAACTATACCGACATTGCAGGCAATGCGGGCACCGGCGGGACGAGCGCCAATTACGCGATAGACACCAAGGCGCCGACCCTGTCGATCACCGATGATGAAGCCGCGGCGGTCGCCAACAATGCTGGCGGCGCGGTGGTATTCACCTTCACCTTCAGCGAAAATGTGACGGGGTTCGCGGCAGGCGACATCACTGTCACCGGCGGCACCGCCGGAACGTTCACGGCGATCAATGGGCAGAGCTATACGCTGTCGGTCACGCCGGACGCCGACAGCCAGTCGGGGACGATCGCTGTCTCCGTCGCCGACGGCGCTGCCGTGGATGGTGCGGGCAACCCCATCATCGGAGCAAGCGCCAGCCAGAATTACGATACAAAGAACCCGACCGTGACCGACGTGACGGTCAGCGATGCGCTGATCGCGGACAATGATGCTGGTTCGATTTTCACGGTGACGGTGACCTTCAGCGAGGCGATGGACCAGAGCGTCGATCCGACGCTGAGCTTTGCTCCCGCCATGGGCGCCACCCTCACGCCTGGATCGGGCGGCTGGGTCAACGCGACCACCTATCAGGCGCACTATGCCGTCGCGGACGGCAATGTCGATCATGACAGCGTGACCATCGACGTCAGCGGCGCCCGGGACTTGGCGGGCAATCTGCAGGACGACTATGCCCCGCAGAGCGAGTTTGCGGTGGATACGCTCAATCCGACCGTGACCGTCGGCTTTGCCGGGACGGCGCTCAGCGACGGCACCGCCAGTTCGCAGGTAAACTTCGTCTTCAGCGAGGCGCCGGTCGGCTTTGCCCAGGGCGACATCAGCGCGACCCACGGCGCCATCAGCAATCTGGTGATGGACGACGCCACCCATTATCACGCCACCTTCACCGCCGATGACGGCTTTAGCGGCACTGGCTCGGTGACGGTCGACGCGGCCAGGTTCACCGATGCGGCGCTCAACGGCAATGCGGCGGCCACCCCGGCAACGATCGATATCGACACGCTCAATCCCACTCTTGTATCGGTGACGATGAGCGACACGGCCCTGAAGATTGGGGACACGTCGACGGTGACGGTCACCTTCTCCGAGAAGGTGCTGGACTTCGACAACAACGACGTGACGGTGGAGCATGGGACGCTCTCGACCTTCACCAGCCTGGACGGCAAGGTCTGGACCGCGACCTTCACGCCGACCGCGAATATCGAGGACAGCTCGAATGTCGTGACGGTGGGGCCGAACTATACCGACCTGGCGGGCAATGCGGGCAGCGGCGGGACGAGCGCCAATTATGCGATCGACACCAAGGCGCCAACCCTGTCGATCACCGATGATGAAGCCGCGGCGGTCGCCAACAATGCAGGCGGCGCGGTGGTGTTCACTTTCACGTTCAGCGAGGATGTCACCGGCTTTACCACCGATGACATCACCGTCACCGGCGGGACGGCGGGCACGTTCACGGCGATCGACGGCCACAGCTATACGCTGTCGGTCACGCCGGACGCCAATAACCAGGCAGGAACCATCGGCGTTTCCGTGGCGAACGGCGCCGCCACGGATGGCGCGGGCAACCCCATCATCGGATCGAGCGCCAGCCAGAATTACGATACAAAGAACCCGACCGTGACCGACGTGACGGTCAGCGATGCGCTGATCGCGGACAATGATGCTGGTTCGATTTTCACGGTGACGGTGACCTTCAGCGAGGCGATGGACCAGAGCGTCGATCCGACGCTGAGCTTTGCTCCCGCCATGGGCGCCACCCTCACGCCTGGATCGGGCGGCTGGGTCAACGCGACCACCTATCAGGCGCACTATGCCGTCGCGGACGGCAATGTCGATCATGACAGCGTGACCATCGACGTCAGCGGCGCCCGGGACTTGGCGGGCAATCTGCAGGACGACTATGCCCCGCAGAGCGAGTTTGCGGTGGATACGCTCAATCCGACCGTGACCGTCGGCTTTGCCGGGACGGCGCTCAGCGACGGCACCGCCAGTTCGCAGGTAAACTTCGTCTTCAGCGAGGCGCCGGTCGGCTTTGCCCAGGGCGACATCAGCGCGAGCCATGGCGCCATCAGCAATCTGGTGATGGACGACGCCACCCATTATCACGCCACCTTCACCGCCGATGACGGCTTTAGCGGCACGGGCTCGGTGACGGTCGACGCGGCCAGGTTCACCGATGCGGCGCTCAACGGCAATGCGGCGGCCACCCCCGCGACGATCGATATCGACACGCTCAATCCCACTCTTGTGTCGGTGACGATGAGCGACACGGCCCTGAAGATTGGGGACACGTCGACGGTGACGGTCGCCTTCTCCGAAGCGGTGACGGGCTTCGACAACAGCGATGTGACGGTGGAGCATGGGACGCTCTCGACCTTCACCAGCCTGGACGGCAAGGTCTGGACCGCGACCTTCACGCCGACCGCGAATATCGAGGACAGCTCGAATGTCGTGACGGTGGGGTCGGGCTATACCGACCTGGCGGGCAATGCGGGCAGCGGCGGGACGAGCGCCAATTATGCGATCGACACCAAGGCGCCAACCCTGTCGATCACCGATGATGAAGCCGCGGCGGTCGCCAACAATGCTGGCGGCGCGGTGGTGTTCACTTTCACCTTCAGCGAGAATGTGACGGGCTTTACCGCCAGCGACATCACCGTCACCGGCGGGACGGCGGGCACGTTCACGGCGGTCAATGGCCACAGCTACACGCTGTCGGTCATGCCGAACGCCGACAGCCAGTCGGGGACGATCGCCGTCTCCGTGGCCGATGGGGCTGCCACCGATCTTGCCGGCAACGCGGTCACCGGCGCCAGCGCCAGCCAGAATTATGATACGCTCAACCCCACCGTGACCGTCGGCTTTGCCGGGACGGCGCTCAGCGACGGCACCGCCAGTTCGCAGGTGAACTTCGTCTTCAGCGAGGCGCCGGTCGGCTTTGCCCAGGGTGACATCAGCGCGAGCCACGGCGCCATCAGCAATCTGGTGATGGACGACGCCACCCATTATCACGCCACCTTCACCGCCGATGACGGCTTTAGCGGCACGGGCTCGGTGACGGTCGACGCGGCCAGGTTCACCGATGCGGCGCTCAACGACAATGCGGCGGCCACCCCCGCGACGATCGATATCGACACGCTCAATCCCACTCTTGTGTCGGTGACGATGAGCGACACGGCCCTGAAGATTGGGGACACGTCGACGGTGACGGTCGCCTTCTCCGAAGCGGTGACCGGGTTCGACAACAGCGACGTGACGGTGGAGCATGGGACGCTCTCGACCTTCACCAGCCTGGACGGCAAGGTCTGGACCGCGACCTTCACGCCGACCGCGAATATCGAGGACAGCTCGAATGTCGTGACGGTGGGGCCGAACTATACCGACCTGGCGGGCAATGCGGGCAGCGGCGGGACGAGCGCCAATTATGCGATCGACACCAAGGCGCCAACCCTGTCGATCACCGATGATGAAGCCGCGGCGGTCGCCAACAATGCTGGCGGCGCGGTGGTGTTCACTTTCACCTTCAGCGAGGATGTCACCGGCTTTACCACCGATGACATCACCGTCACCGGCGGGACGGCGGGCACGTTCACGGCGATCGACGGCCACAGCTATACGCTGTCGGTCACGCCGGACGCCAATAACCAGGCAGGAACCATCGCTGTCTCCGTCGCCGACGGCGCTGCCGTGGATGGTGCGGGCAACCCCATCATCGGATCGAGCGCCAGCCAGAATTACGACACCCTCAATCCGACTCTTGCGTCGGTGACGATGAGTGACAGCGCTCTCAAGATTGGCGATACGTCCATTGTGACGGTGACCTTTTCCGAAGCGGTGACCGGGTTCGACAACAGCGACGTGACGGTGGAGCATGGGACGCTCTCGACCTTCACCAGCCTGGACGGCAAGGTCTGGACAGCGACTTTCACGCCGACGGCGAATATCGAGGATGATTCGAACGTCGTGACGGTGGGGTCGGGCTATACCGACCTTGCGGGCAATGCGGGCACCGGCGGGACGAGCGCCAATTACGAGATAGACACCAAGGCGCCGACCCTGTCGATCACCGATGATGAAGCCGCGGCAGTCGCCAACAATGCTGGCGGCGCGGTGGTGTTCACCTTCACCTTCAGCGAGAATGTGACGGGCTTTACCGCCAGCGACATCACCGTCACCGGCGGGACGGCGGGCACGTTCACGGCGGTCAATGGCCACAGCTACACGCTGTCGGTCACGCCGGACGCCAATAACCAGGCAGGAACGATCGGCGTTTCCGTGGCGAACGGCGCCGCGATGGATGGCGCGGGTAACCCCATCATCGGAGCCAGCGCCAGCCAGAATTATGATACGAAGAACCCGACAGTAGCTGTAAACATCATCGATGCTTCTTTGGATAATAACGATCCCAGTTCCCAGGTGACCTTCACATTTTCCGAAACGCCGGTTGGATTTGGATCCGGCGATATAAGTGCGGTCGGCGGCACGATAAGCAACTTCCAGTCTACGGCCGATCCGCTGGTCTATACCGCGACATACACCAAAACTGCCGGCTTTACCGGGACTGGCAGCGTATCGGTGGGTTCGACGCTCTATACGGATGCGGCGCTCAATCCGGGCGCTCCGGGATCGGACACCGTGGCGGTCAGCAGTGGAGATACGACATCACCGGGCATCACTTCTATTACAGGCCTTCAGGGCAATAATAATCAAAACAGCAAGTTGATCATTACGTTCAACGAAGCGATGAACACGTCGTTCTTCGATGCTTCGAAAATTCACCTTGCCGCCGCCACCGGAACCGCCTCAATCGTGACAGGAACCGGGGCATGGTCATCGAACAACACTGTGTTCACGATCGAGGTCGCCAAAACGAATGGCGCCAATAACGGCACATCCTATACTGCAGCCATCGATGCGGGCGCGTTCAAGGATGTCGCAGGCAATTTAAGCAATGCTGCACAGGCAAGCGGCCTGAAACCGGCGGGCGTCGCGGGAGCGCCGATCAACCTTGGCCTCTCCTCTCCGGCCGACCAGGCGGGCGATGTTCTCGTCACCGTCACCCACATGCCCGACGACTGGGCGCTGAACGGCGGCACCCGCAATGCTGACGGCAGCTGGACCGTCCTGACCGCCGATCCGCGCGCACTGTCCGTCACCACGCCTTCCACCTTCGCGGGCGCCATGGTGCTGGATGTCGCGATGAGCTGGACGCAGGCAGACGGGGCCATGGCGACCATGCATATCGCTGACAATGTCGAGGCCTATGCCCCCGGCAACCCGATCTTCGCCTGGTCGGGCGACGACACGCTGACCGGATCGGCGCAAGCGGACATCTTCGTGTTCGCTCAGCCGATCGGCGCCGATCAGGTACATGATTTCGATATCGGAGCCGACCGGATCGATCTGATCGGCTATGCCGGGATCGGTGATTTTTCCGGCGTGCTCGCGCATCTTGCGGAGGACGCATCGGGCAATGCGCTGCTCACCTTGGCGGAAGGGCAGACGATCACGCTTCAGGGCGTGACGGCGGCGGCGCTGACGACGGCAAACTTCCTGTTCGACGAAACGCCTGTGGTCAGCAATTCCGGCGTCATGACTATCGGCAACGGGGCAATGCTTCCCTTGAGCGGCACGATCGTCAACAGCGGCGTGATCAGCCTTGAATCGACGGGCGACACGACATTGCTGCAGCTTATCCAATATGGCACGACGCTTCAGGGCGGCGGCCATGTGGTGCTGAGCGACGATGGCGGCAATGTCATCAGTGGAACGCTGCCGTCCGTCACGCTGAACAATGTGGACAACATCATATCTGGCGCGGGCGAGATCGGCGCGGGCACGCTGACCCTCATCAATGGTGGCTCGATCATCGCCGACGGAACCCATGGGCTTGTGCTCGACACGGGAACCAATATGATCAGCAACAGCGGAATCATCGCAGCCACGGGCAGCGGTGGCCTGACGGTGGTCAGCGCGATCGACAATGAAGGTCTGATCCAGCTCAACTCCAGCCATGCGGTGCTGGTCGGGGATGTAAGCGGTAGCGGCGATGTGGTGCTGTCGGGCACCGCGACGGTCGAATTCGGCGGTCACGTGACATCCGACATCGTGGTCGATGCGGGGGCGACTGGCCTGATCCTGTTCGATGACAGCATCTCTTTCAGCGGGACGATCGCGGGACTGGACAGCGATGATCGCGTCGACCTTTCAGACCTGGCGTTCGATGCGGCGACCATGCTGAGCTATGCTGCCAATGATACAGGGACCGGCGGGGTGCTGACGGTGACCAGCGGAGCCGACGTCGCGCATCTGACGCTGATCGGCAGCTATCATGCCGAAGATTTCGGCCTGTGGTCCGACGGGCATTCGGGAACGCTGATCAGTTTCGGCTGATCTGGGTCTCTTCGAAATTCCGATGGCATTTCCCGCCGGGACCATCATGATCGGTTACATGAGCACCATGGCAGCGCCATGGTGCTCATGCGTTTTCCCGATGAACCAAGAGAGCCTTGATCGACGCGATGATGGAGCACCCCATTCTCATCAATCGTCCGCTGGTGGTGTCACAGCTGAGCGTTAAGCTCTGCCGCTCATCCGAGGCGGTTCTGGATCTCCTCCCATCCCCGCAGTCCGCCCCTTTCGTGAAGGAGGATGGCGAAGCCGTGAAGGCGACGCGGCGATGACCATCGTCATTCGTCCGGCCAGGATCGCGGACGCGGCTTCGATCGCCGCGATTTATGCTTATCATGTACTGCATGGCACGGCGACTTATGAGACCGTTCCGCCCTCCGTCGCTGATACCGAGGCGAAAATCAGGAACCTGGCCGGACGCGGCTGGCCCTTTCTGGTCGCCTACATCAATGCGGAGGTCGTTGGCTATTGCTATGCGACGCAGTTTCGGGACCGGCCCGCCTACGCCTTTGCGTGCGAGGACAGCATCTATGTCGCCCATGACCGCCTGGGCGCCGGGATCGGCCGCGCCTTGCTCCGGGCCTTGATCGATGCCGCCACAATTTCCGGCTTTCGCCAGATGGTCGCGGTCGTCGGAGGCGCGGAGCCGGCGTCCGTGGCGCTGCATGCATCCTGCGGCTTCCACCAGGTCGGACGCCTGGCCGCTATGGGCTGGAAAGCCGGAAAATGGCTGGACACCGTCTATATGCAGATCGCGCTGGGCGACGGTTCCACGACGCCTCCCCCTTCCGCCTGATCGGAGATCCGGCCATGACCCTGTTCGAACGATATCTCACCTTGTGAGCGGCCCTTTGCATGGGCGCGGCATCGGCGTGACGCGCGTCGTGCCCGTGGTCGTCGCACAGCTTGTTCGGTCCGCCATGTTACGGCGCAACCATGCCGCGCTCGATGCGCTGCCACTTAACTGTGGTCACGACCCGGCAATGCCAAGCCGGGGAAATGGGGTGGGGCAAAGCCCACCCCGCCCGTCTCACAGACCGTCTACGGCCTTGCTGACAAGAATATTCACCGCAACGCGGCGGTTCTGCGCCTTGCCTTCAACAGTATCATTGCTCGCCACAGGGTCCGCTTCGGACATCCCGGTGGGGGTCAGCATGCGATAGGGTTTCCAGCCGCAGGCTTGCTGCAGGTAATTGATGACGCGACCGGCTCGCTTTTCGCTAAGCTGCTGGTTATATTCATAGTCTCCCGTCGAATCCGTGTAACCGACGACAAGCAGCAGGGCGTTGCTCATCCCTTCGGCAGTGGTCGCCGCGGCGCAGAGCTCGTTTTTCGCCTGAGCGGACAGCACCGCCTTGCCAGTGTCGAAATTCACGTTCGTCGTGCTTTTGATATTATACTGGTCGATCTCACCCATGCGACCGCGCAGCGCCGCCGTTGCCGCAGTCTGTTCGGCAAAGCCCTGCTCGGTGCCGTTTTGGATCATCGACGCAGTCCGGAGATCCTTGTTCTGCAGATTGATCTGGCTCGCCACCAGGCCGCCATCCGATTGCAGCGTCTTGACCGTCACCGGCACACCGTTGAGCAGCGAGGTCGCGGCAAGCCTGCTGCGGTTGAGGCCGAAAAAGCCCTTGCTGGCGCTGATCTTGGTGGCATCGTTGATGACGATGACGGACTTGGTGCCGTCGGCCGCCGTGACCTGCATCTTGTCGCCGCTGCGCGCGGAAATGATGCCCTTGATCTCCGGCCCTGCGGCCAGCTTAGCCGGAGGCAAATAGGCGGTCGCCGAAACGTCGGCGGCAGGCGCGGGCGCGTCCTGCGTCTGCGCGGACAAACTGCCCGAAGATGCCCCGGAAAGTAGGGCAAGCATTAAGAGAAATTTCGGGCTTTTGGAAATGACACTCATCACGCTACTCCTTCAAAATTCGACCAGTCGGGCCTGCGTGACCGCAGCTTTTCGTCCGACTGCCGCCCGCGTGATGGCGTATTCAGCTGTCAGAACCCCCTCCATTTACCTTCGTAAGATGTACGGCACGGCGCTGCGGATGAGCGCCATGGATGTTCTGCCTGTTCAGATTAACCTTTCTGCCACATGAACAGGCCGCTCACGCCGGTGCTTGTGCAGGCAATAGGAGTGCATCGTGCGACGAACCGATGCAGACCATGCAGACCATGCCGGGCAAACGAATGTTCATGCGTGGTAGAGTTACCCAATAGATTTTGGAGAGATTGTCCTCAATTGACAACCATTTGTTCCAAAGAAAGCAGTACTGAGTTCCCGGCCAAAATTCGACAGTCCACGATTTTTCCTTTCGAAACATTCATTTGGTGCCGTCTTGGCATCTGCTTTCGGCGCCTTGAACCGGTCCTGCCCACCCGAATCGGGAATCCAAGCCGGGATTTGAGCGATCTCCCATTCAAAGCAACGAGGCAGATCCGAGGTTCCGGAACGATCAGGGAGTCCGTCATGAAGCGCGTCGACCAGCCCGCAACAATTCTTGCGCGGGGTAGAGCTTGTTATTGATTAACGCAGGGCGCATATCAGGGTCATTGGCACTCTTGTTGGAGACTGCCAGCTCGCAAATTGGTAGCGCTGGCTTCCGCTTGTGAAAGCGACGATTTAGTCGCGGACCAGCGCCAGGAAAGTCGGACCCAAGCCATGACAGCCAAAGACGTGAAATTGGCGCACGAAGCCCGTGAAGGCATCGCGCGCGGCGTCGACATCCTTGCCAATGCCGTGCGCGTGACGCTTGGCCCAAAGGGGCGCAACGTCCTTATCGACAGGGGCTTCGGCGCGCCCCGGATCACCAAGGACGGCGTCACCGTCGCCAAGGAATTGGAATTCAATAACAAGTTCGAGAATATGGGCGCGCAGATGATCCGCGCCGTCGCGTCCAGGGCGCATGATCATGCTGGAGACGGCACCACGACGGCGACCGTCCTCGCCCAGGCGATCGTTCAGGAGGGGATGAAGTCGGTATCGGCCGGCATCGATCCAATGGACCTCAAACGGGGCATCGACCTGGCCGTCACCGCCGTCGTTGCCGAACTCAAGGCCCGGTCCAAGCCGGTGTCGAACAATCAGGAAATCGCACAGGTCGGCATCGTGTCGGCCAATGGCGATGAGATCGTCGGCAACCGGATTGCCGAGGCGATGGAGAAGGTCGGCAAGGAAGGCGTCATCACCATCGAGGAAGGGGCGAGCGTCGAGTTCGAACTGGATGTGGTCGAGGGAATGCAGTTCGATCGCGGCTATCTGTCGCCCTATTTCGTTACGAACAGCGAGAAGATGGCGGTCGAACTGGAAGACCCCGTCATTCTGATCCACGAAAAGAAGATGAGCAATGTGCAGGCGATGCTGCCCATATTGGAAGCGGTCGCGCAAGCGCACCGTTCGCTGCTCATCATTGCCGAGGATATCGAAGGGGATGCGCTGTCGACGCTGGTCGTCAACAAGCTGCGCGGGGGACTGAAGGTCGCTGCGGTCAAGGCGCCGGGCTTTGGCGATCGCCGCAAGGCGATGCTGGAGGATCTGGCCATATTGACGGCAAGCGACGTGGTGACCGAGGATCTTGGCATCAAATTGGAGGATGTCACGCTGGACAGGCTGGGTACGGCCAAGCGCGTGACGATCGCGAAGGATCACACGACGATCGTCGACGGCGCCGGCAGTCCGGAAGTCATCAAGGCCCGCGTCGCGGCGCTCCAGGCACAGATCGAAACCACCACGAGCGATTATGACCGGGAAAAGCTGCAAGAACGTCTTGCGAAGCTGTCCGGTGGCGTCGCCGTCATCAAGGTCGGCGGGTCATCCGAACTGGAGGTCAAGGAACGCAAGGATCGAGTGGAGGACGCTCTGCACGCGACCCGCGCAGCGGTGGAGGAAGGCATATTGCCCGGCGGCGGCACCGCGCTCCTTTATGCGTCGAAAGCGCTGGACGGCCTTGTCCCCGTCAATGACGACCAGCGGCGCGGCATCGACATCATCCGCAGGGCACTGCAGGCGCCGCTCCGCCAGATCGCGGAGAATGCCGGACATGATGGCGGCGTGGTTGTAGGTCGATTGCTGGACGGGAAAGACGAAAATCTGGGCTTCAACGCGCAGAGCGAGCAATATGAGAATCTCTTCCAGTCCGGCGTCATCGATCCCACCAAGGTTGTCCGCACCGCCTTGCAGGATGCGGCCTCCATTGCCGGGTTGCTGATCACCACCGAAGCGGCGGTTGCCGAACTGGGAACCGACAGCCGCGGCCCGCAAGCCATGGCTTCCGGCGCGGGATTCTAGAGCATCGTGTGCAAAAGTGGGAACCGGTTTTGCGCGAAAAACGATGCGACAACAAAGAACTAGAGCGCGTGCCCTGCGTCCAATTTAACGCAGCGCGCTCTAGCGGCTTCGATCCCGTGGGCTGCATCGATCCGGCACCCTGACGAATAGATGCACGCCGACCGGAAGTTTCGTGTTAGAATTCGTCATCACGCCGATCATGCCGCAGGCATGTTGTGACAGAGAGACCATCGCGCTCCCGCCTGCAAACGGGAGATAGAGCAATGTCTGATGATCCGACCCCTAGCCGCCCTGCCGATGCGACGGCGTCATGACGATCCGCACGACACGCAAAGCGATGACATTTTCAGCGCCCTTTCGCCTGCCGGAATTCGAAGCGCTTTTGCCCGCCGGCACTTATGTCGTGGAAACCGATGAAGAACCATTTGAGGGCAATGTCCACACAGGCTTTCGCCGGGTCGCGACCACCCTGCGTATCCGGAAAGGCGCGACCATCGAACATCACCAGGTCGCCCCTCAGGATCTGGAGGCAGCGTTGCAAAAAGATCGCGATACCGCGCATGGCGGGTTGGTTCCAGCCGGTCCGCCGACAGAGCAGACCCGGCCTTCTGATGGCCCGCCGCCGGCAAACTGGCGCTGGGTTCCTTTGTGGGTCCGAAACACGCCCTCCGATGGCGGACGGTAGGCCAGTCATGTTCAACAGTTCAGCGATGTGCAGGCAGCAGGCAGCGCATCATCGGCAGGTTGCCGCCGCCACGCTGCTTGAGAAGGTACGGACGATCGCGCTGGCGGCCGCAAGCGCCTGGGACATCCAGGCCGGGGAGGCTGAGGCACGCGAAGCCGGAAAGCAGGATATGCTCAGCGCGGAAGATGCGGCGATCGCTCTGGAATTTCAGCGGGAGGATGAAGAAGAGGCGGCGATCCGCGCCAACGACAAGCTGGACGAAGCGATTTCAATCCCCTGCGACAGCCATGATAGGACCAGCATGTGAACGTTCAGATCGAGCAATTCGGTACCTGGTTGATAGGACAGCACAGCCGTCCTGGTTGGATAGGAGACCTGGCACGGGCGGCGGCGGGCGACCGGACATTTCCTCGGTCGGGAGACCCCGATACGATACGCGGTCATCTTAATCGAACGCACGCGGACGCGGACATGTTCGAGGCGCTCGACGATGCTGAAGCGCTCTGGTTCGGATTCGGACGGCACTGATCGCAGCTCCCCGCAACAATCCAAAAACACTTTTTGAAGGAATGCCCAAATGGCCAAAAGTCAGAAAAAATCAAATCGCGAGGTTCGCAAACCCAAGGCCGAAAAGCCCAAGAAGCACAATGCATCCAACCCGTCGCAAAAGCCGGGCGGATTGAATATTATAACCTTGAAAAGCTGAAACCCTTCCGCTGGTCAAATAAGCAACCCCTAAAGGGTATGCCGCGAACCTATGAACCGGCCTTGCAAAGGGGGTGCAAGCCGGGCATTGGACGGCGTCACCGCGCAATGGACGCCATGCTGGTTTACGTCGCGATTGATCTGAGAATGCGACAGGAACAGCATGAATCGTAACGACGCTTCATCAAAGCGGTCTTCTGACATGCGGGCCTACATCGCCGATGAACGGCAAGCCAAGACCGCCAAGGCAAGCCACCCGCCCATAGAGACGGTGGATGTCGCGGACATTCCGGGCGGTGGCCAATTGCATTTGCTCAAATGCGGCAGGGAATTTTCCATCCAGTTCGGCAGCGACGAGTTGATGGGAAGTCAGGACCATGTTTCGGAAATGGCGCTGGCCACGATGACGAGCCAACGCCTGACCAGGAAAGACGGGCATGTCCTTGTAGGCGGGCTTGGCATGGGCTTCACTCTGGACGCGGTCCTTGCGGCCTGGACTGCCGAGGCCTTTGTGACCGTCGCGGAACTGGTTCCTCAGATCGTCGTCTGGGCCAAGGGGCCGCTGGCGCATCTGTTCAAGAATAATCTCGCGGACCCCCGCGTCAGCCTCCGCCTGCACGACGTCTACGATGTCATCGCGGAAACGTCGGAGCATTTCGACGCCATCCTGCTGGATGTCGATAACGGGCCGGACGGCTTCATCACCCCCGGCAACGACCGGCTATATTCGCATGCCGGTCTTGCCGCTGCCTACGCCGCATTGCGGCCGGGGGGGCTCTTGTCCATCTGGTCGTCCTATACGGACGATTGCTTTGCCGGGAGGCTGGAAGAGTCGGGTTTCGAAGTCGATGAAATCATCTTGCCAGCCTATATCGGCAGTTCGGAGCGTTGGCATAATATCTGGTTCGCGGCCAAGCCGGGCAACCCCGCCAACCTATCTCCCCCGCAGTGATGCCCCCTTCCGGAGCAGAACGGAAATGATCTTGGAATAGGCCCGCGCCTGTTCCTCATGCTTCCTCCTCTCGACAGGGCAGATGGCGAGATCGGCATGGTTCAGTTCCGCCTGTCTGCGGCGATCGAGATAATCGAAGCGGTCCATGGTTATTTCCGATGGAGCGAGGGGGACCATTGCCGGGCCATGTGCGATGCCGAGCGGGTTACGGCGCCCTCGATCAGCTTGTCCTTCATCAATATGCGAAAGGCGTCGGCATCCCTGGGATCGAGCATCACGACCCTTGCGCCACCGGAAACCAACGCTTCCACGGCGGATATCCGGAATGCGTGCTTCGTGCATGCCGCCTCGATGACATCGGTCGTGGCCCACACGTTGACGACCCTGCTCATGCCGCACCGCCTTCCACGTTGAACGGAAAGGGGTTGAAGGAAGCCGAACCATCCGATCGCTGGGTGCGGTAAGGATGGGGATGGTGGCGGATGCGGGTCGCATATCCCTGTGCGAGCCGTTGATGAACGCGGCGCGCCACGGAGCTATGCGCGATCCGTGCGCGCAGCAGCTCCTCCTGCTCGCGTTTCAACAGGTAATTCAGGTCTTCCATGACTGGGCTCCTCTGCTGGCAAGCGGGAGCACGATGGTCTCTCTGTCACGGCGAATGCTTGCAGCAAATTTCGCGCAATAATGACTTGATAGCATGGAAGGCCATTCCCGTCCCCCGGGAAAGGCGCGCGGATGTAAAAAATTCTGTTCCGGTCGCCTGGGGGCTGCTACGGAAGATCATCGGGTCTTTCTTCCGCACGATCCGACAGAGAGACTTGGGTGCTCCCGCGCATAGGGAAGCATGTGATGCAGGAAGATCATCTCTCTTTCCAAGTGGCACTGATCGCATCGGTCATCGTGCTGATCTTTCTTGGCTGGCGCATTTTCGGACGCGGCGGCTGATACTTGCCTTATAACGGCGCCGCAGGTGCCCCGGTTGTTCCAGACTATTATCGAAGGCCTATGACGATCCAGCCCCAATCCCCCCCATCGCTTTCCAGGATTCAACAGAACTGGCTTGCCGCCAATGAGCGGCGGCTGCTCAACTGGCTGTGCCACCGGATGCCGTCCTGGATAACGCCGGATCGCCTGACGGCGACCGGCATGGCAGGCGCGGTCATGATTTTTGCGGGATATGCCGCCAGCAACCTCGCTTCATCCTGGCTGCTGCTCGCCATTGCGGGCTATGCCGTGCAATGGTTTGGCGATTCCATGGATGGCAGCCTGGCGCGATACCGGCGTATCGAGCGTCCATCCTACGGATATTTCATCGATCATAGCTGCGATGGGCTGGCGACGCTGCTCATCCTTGCTGGGATCGGCCTCAGTCCATTCGTCACCATGGATGTCGCCCTGATCGCGCTGGCGGGCTATCTGCTGCTGTCGATCCATGCCTTTCTGTCGGCGCGGGTGTTGGGCGAATTGAAGCTTTCCTATCTTTCCGCCGGACCGACCGAACTGCGGCTGATGCTCATCGGGCTGACCATCATGATGATGGTGCTGGGAACGGAGCCTGGTCTCTTCGGGCGCTGGTCGGGCTTCGATATATTCGTGGGAGCGGCGGGATCGATCCTGATCGTCCTCTTCATCGCCCAGACGCTGATCACGGGGAAAAGGCTCGCCCTGGCGGAAACGGAACGCCGGATTTCGAGGTGAGGGACAGACCGCCGCCTGGACGGCGATCAGGATTTTCCGCCGCCCGAATTCTGAAAAGCGCGCCTGAAGGAATTCAGGCGTCCGCCCGTTCTTCCAGCCGCTGCTCCGCAGCGCGCAGGCCTTCGGCGCTCTCTATCGCCAGATCGAGCGGCCTTCCGCCCAATTGCTCGTCATTGCCGTTGAGAAAAGCGATGGCGTCCTGCGCGCCCAGTCGGGCGATGGCCAATTGGGAAATGCGGCCTTGCCGCGCCGCCTGTTCCGGAGAAAGACGGGGGCCATTGAAATGTCTGCCTGAATGTCTAGCCAAAGAGCCGCTCCTGATGGGCCGCCTTGTCGGCGGCCTGTTTTTTTCGGTCAGCCTCACCCATCAGGACACGGTCGGCCATCGCCTGCCACGCCGCCTTCGCGCGCAGGCAGCGATCGCGGACATTGGCCAGATCGGTTTCGCCCGCCTCGCGAGCGCATTGGGCAACCCGCGCCAGGTAGAAATCACTGGTGACGGACATGGGCAATCTCCCGAATGGAATCGAGCCGCGGCGTTTCAGCCGAGCATTTCAGCCACGACACGGCGCAGATCCGGGGCCGACAATACGCCCGCGGACGCGGGCCGATGGTCCGGACGGCGCATCTTGCGCAAAGCGGAAGGCCCATTGGAAAGGCCGGAGATGTTCGGAAATTTGAAATTCATGATATTCCTGATGAGCGCCTATGGGCGCACAATGATTGTAAAGTGGCGCGCAAACTCGGCGCTGCCTATGCCGCCGCGATATGGGCGGTCCGGCTGTGTGCGGACGACTTGCATCGTCCGACGCTTGGAAGTCGCCGGACCGGAATCCGGCCGGGCGGCAGGAGACCGACTACAGCCTCCCATGTCCTTGAACATTTCCTGCACTCCCGCCAGCCGAACAAACGGAAAGGCGGGGAATGCCGCCCCGGCACCGCCAAAGGCCGTGCCGGGAAAGCTTGCTTCAAAGCGGATTGTCCGCTTGACCGTCTGTCAGGCGGCTTCGAGATTGATGGCGGACTGCTTGCCGCGACGGTCGATCTCGATCTCGTAGCTCAGCCGCTGGTCCTTGTTCAGCGTGGCCATGCCTGCGCGTTCGACGGCGGAAATATGTACGAAGCTGTCGTTGCCGCCATCCTCGGGCGCAATGAAGCCATAGCCTTTGTCAGCGTTGAAGAATTTGACGGTGCCGATGGGCATGGGATGTTTCCTTTCACGAAAACAGGATACCCGCCCGCAAAAGCACGAGCGGAGCCGATAGCGCGAGAAGGGAAGGAGCACCCATTGGGGCAAATTCCGTCGCAGGCGACGTTTAGCGCCTTCCATATGGCGGGCGACGGGGCAAAAGTCAATCTGCCTTCCTCAGACGCTTACGGAATAGTTTAAATCTCGGCTTGAGCCACGACAGGATTATCGTGGGACAACATAAAATGACGCCCTTCCTGATCGAAAGACAGAAGCGAAATAGGCTCAGTGAATTTGCCGCCAGCCTCGTTATTGTGTCAGCTTATCCAATGCTTCGTTAAGTCGGCGAGCTTCCTCTGCTGAAAGATCAAAATCACGTTCCACTTTTTCTTTCGCGATGCTCAAAAGATGGGCCAGATGGTCGAATTTTATGAGTGAGCCAAAATCGTCTGGCTCCGACCCCGACTACCGGGTCGCCCCAACCAGCATAATGGCCATCGTTTCAACCGTCGGTTATTTGCCTGACCCGCGCGCGCCCGGCAGTGCGGCGCAGGGCATCGATGGCATCCCGACAGTCCTTCGCATTGGTGAAGCTGCCGCCGGAGGCCCGAACATGACCATCGGCCGTGCAGAAGCGCCACCGCCAATCCTCAGGCCCAGCGCGCTTGGCCAGCATATGCGCGGGCATGACCCGATAGATTTCGAAATAGGGTTCAGCATGATCATTGGAAACCCATAAGGGCACTGAGCGCCAAGGAGCCAATCCCAACGGGCCAGCCTCATTTTGAGCATTTGAAGCGTCGCCAGACTGCAACTGCTGGTTGGCCGAATATTGTTCAACATGCTTCTCAGCACCAATCTCAAGCGCATCGAAAAACGGATGGTCCAGAGAACCGGACATCGTCATCCTCCTGCTGTGCAAGCGGGAGTGCATGAGTCTCTCTGTCACAGGAAGCTTGCGGCGGAAAATCGCGTGATCATGCTCCATAGCATATCCTGCCATGAACCCTGCATCGATTCTCAATGTGCCCGGTCGACCGCTGGCTTCATGCCTTCCGGTCCTGTATCATTCGTCGATCGTTCGCGCGTTTCTGCAAGATGCGACCGGCTGAGAGACCAGATTGTGCTCCCACTTGCTGACGGGAGAATGAAAATCGACGAACTTCTTTCCCATCGGAATATCATAAGAAGCTGGCATGAGTGGGAGATTGATGGACGAGAACGGCATCTCATCCTGGTGATTGAAACCGATGTCGAGATGCAACCAGAAGCCGAGAATTATGACGCCGCCTTGATGGAGGAGGTGCGAACGGCAGCAGTTGCGCTGTTGCGCGCCACACCCAGCGCGATCGACCGCATTCGGATCGTTCCCGCGCGCTATTGATTGCTCTCCACTGCACCATGGCTTGTGCCCTGGCCGATCAAGCGGCCAAAGTCGGGCAAATATCTTGACGCTGCCCACCGCACGCAACGCGCAAGCATCCTTGAGGGCGCCTGCGACTTCTTCCAGCATGACCCTCCCAGCCTCAAACTTCCTCTCCTTATGCGTGTCGGTCGTATCGAATTGCGATACGGCGCCAGTTTCAAGATGGCCCAACAGCCGTTCAATGACATTGCTGCGTCGATAGATCCGCCGTTCAAAAGCGGCTTTCTCTGAAATGCTGGCGGCGACTTCTTCGCACGCGGGCCGTTTACGACTGGAGATCACCACCCGCGTGCCCGCCTCTGCGAGGGCTTTTACGATGGCGCAGCCGATGCCGCGTGACGAGCCGGTGATAAGCGCGACTTTCCGGTCAAGTCGGACTGTTTCATAGATCCTCTCCGGTCCGAAGTAACCTCATGGTTGATTGGCTGGAGGCATCGACGCAGAGCTTTCCTGCACCTGCAAGCACGGCAGCCGCAAAGTCCGCGTCTACATCCCGCACGCTGAGCCCCCTCTCCGCGTCCACGTCACCACGGGGGTGCCGGCGCGCTGTTCAGGGCGTCATGAAGTTCAAGCATCGAGCCGCAGGTTCAACGTCCGCGAGGCGTCTATCGGAAGCGCTGTCTTGTAGGTGACCTGTTTCAACACGAGGTTTGACCGGATACTCGCCACCCCTTCGATCTTGGACAACTTCTTGGCGATCAGCCATTCAAGCTCTTCGACGTCCCGAACGATGACGCGAAGGAGAAAGTCACACTCGCCCGTCATCCAGTTGCATTCCATTACTTCAGGCAACCGTTCGACGGCCGCCTGAAACGCGTCCAACGCGGCGCGCGGCTGCTTGTCGAGAGTGACCTGGATGTAGGCATTGATCTCCAGCCCCATGACCTTCGGGTTCAGAAGCGTGACGCGCCGGTCGATGATGCCGGTCTGCTCCAGCTTCCTCACTCGGGTGAGACAGGGCGAAGGCGAAAGGTTGACCCGGTCGGCAAGCTCCACATTGGTCAGATTTGCGTCTCTTTGCAGTTCATTCAGGATCTTGATGTCCGTCCTATCGAGCGTGAGCATGTTCATTTTGCTATCCTACCCGCTTTGAAAAAGCAGCCTGAAGTGCAAATGCGGCGGATACCGGCACAAAATTCCGTGGACCGTTACAACCGGATCTCCAGGCATCTATCCTCGTCGATTTTTACCAAAACCACGGCAGACTATATTCCGGCGGATCGACCGACAGGATTCACATAATTGCCAATTTATGTCGCAAAACGGTCAAAATCGGGTATAAACTTGGCTGAAAAGGAGAGTGCGGCATGTCAGAGATGGCACGAAGCATCGCGAATCGGTCAACTGACATTATAATGGATGAGGCCGCCAGACGCTGCTGGGATCTGGAGGGTCTGCGCGTCAGTTTTTCATCACTCGATCCTGACGAATATCCCCGCCCAGTGACCTCCTTCCTGGTTCAGCGCAAAGAGAATGACGACGAGCTGCCGATCCACCAGCACAGGAAGGGGCAACTGGTCGTCAGCGCGCAGGGTTCGATTGTCTGCCGCACACTTGACGGCATCCGCATTGTTCCGTCCAACGGCGCCGTGTGGGTGCCGGGCGGTGTGCCCCATCGTATCGCTATCTCTGACAATGGCAGATCCTATTGCGTGTTCATTGACCCGGATGTCGGCGCGCTTCCGCATTCCTGCGCAACCTTCTCTATCAATCCCATGCTGCGGGAGATGATCTTCCACCTCGCCAAGCTGCCGCCGCTCTACCCGCTGGAAGGGCCGACCAGCCGCCTCGCACGGGTTCTTCTGGACGAATTGGCCCAGATGAAGGCGGAACCTCTTCACTTTCCTGTCACCAGCCATCCGAAGATACAACAGATCGCCGCGGAATTGCTTGATTCGCCCGACGATCGAAGAACCGTGCGGGAGTGGGCCAGGACAGTGGCCATGAGCGAGCGGACGCTGGCAAGGCTGATTCTCAAGCATACCGGCATGACGTTCGGCCGCTGGCGCCAACAGCTCCACATCGTCATCGCGGTGCAGAAACTTGGCTTTGGAACGACGGTCCAGGTCATATCTCAGGAGCTGGGATATGATTCCCCAAGCGCCTTCACCGCTATGTTCAAGAAATATATGGGCCAGCCTCCGCGGCGGTATCTGCAGGATCGGGTGGAGGGAGAGGCGACCTGATCGGTGGGCGGCTTCAGAGAACGGACCGCCCCTTACGCTGGGAAGCGCCGCCTCCACCTCCGCGGCTTCAACTGACGATGTCGTTGCGCATCGTCCGGCGGGCCATCAGAAATGCGATCGTCGCCGCAAAATATCCGAAAACTGATGACGATCAGCGACCATCGAATTCCCCCGCCAGCGCCCAGACGAGCGGCAAACACGTCGCTCAACGTACCCACGCTCAGGGGCAACCGAGCAGGTTACCGAAGACTCCCGGAGGCTGGGTGATGAGGCGGGCGCCATAGCGTTGACGGCCATGCGCCGTGGCTCGGGCAGGCTCCACAGGGAAATAAGGCCAAGAACGATTCCGGGTAATCCGACGATCAACGAGCCAACGGGAATGCCGAGCGAAAAAACGGCCATTGCCGAAGCCCGCTGTTCGCGGGGAACATAGTCGCTGATCAAGGAGTGGGACGCCGGCGTACACCCCGCCTCCCCAACGCCGACTTCTACCCGCGCCAGGAAAAGCTGCGCCAAGCTCTGGGCGAGGCCGCATAGCGTCGTGAAGAAGCTCCATACGATCGCGGAAATGCAATGACATTCACCCGGTCGCCGCGCTCGCCCACGCGGGCGATCGGCAGAGCAAGCGTCGCGTAGAAGAGTGCGAAAGACAGTCCCGCCAGGGAACCAAGCTGCCAGTCGGCCAACTGCAGATCTCGTTTGATCGGCTCGGCAAGAATGTTGACGACCTGGCGATCAAGTAAATTGAATGCGTAAAGCAGAAACAGGACCGCAAGCGCATAGCGGGGATATCGCCGCGACAGTTGCATGATCCTGTTGTCTGCTTCCAACGCGTTGCCATCGCTCATTTGGCCGCTCCCCCTCATCGCGGCCGCATGGGACACGCTGCCCAACATCGGGGGATGCCGCTCGACGTCCCCCGACTACCATTAGAATTTATAGGAGAAGGAGCCTTTGATCACCCGGGGCTGCCCTATCCTTGCGTCGCTGCACCTATCGCAGGCGCCGTTGACCCGGTCGCTCAGAATCTGATCCTGATACTCGGTGTTATACACCTTGTTGAAGGCATTATCGATGCGCAGGGCAAATTCCCATTTATCGTCGATATCAGCCAAGGAGATCCGGAAGCCGGCAATATCATAGGCCCGCTGCTTTGTGAGATTGGGGACATCCCAGTAGAAGCTGCTGGTGTGGGTAAGTTCGCCGCGCAACCCGACCTTCAGCTTGTCCGTGACGGGATGGGTATAGTCGGCATTGATGTTACCCGAGAAGCGCGGCGCGTTGGTCGCGGTGTTCCCAGTCACATCTTGCTCGAAGAAAACACCTTTCTTCCACTTGGAATGGAGGAAGCCGCCGCTGGCCGATATGGACAGGTCCCGTGTCGGCCGCAATGTTCCGGAGAACTCTGCGCCATACGATTCGGACGTACCGATATTGGTGATGAACTCAGTGATAATGCCGTCGACGTTGATGCGGGTCTCGAACTGGCGATCCTTATATTTTATGTAGAAGCCGGCCACGTCATATTGCAAAAGACCGCCAAACAACTCACCTTTGGCGCCAACTTCGAAATTGTTCGCCGTTTCCCGTTTGAACGGGATCAACACCGCATCCGCGGCGATGTTGAGCCGCCCTGGCTCATAACCCTTCGAAGCAGATGCGTAGAGCAGCAGATCGCGAGAGGCATGGTAGGCTAGCGAAAGCTTGGGCAGAACGATCGTGTCGGACGTATCGTTCTTTCCGCCGGTATTGAGATCGATCCCCTTCACCTTGTTATGGTCCAGGCGAGCGCCGAAATTTACCTCAAAACCACCGGATTTCCAGCCGATGTTGGCAAAGCCAGCATATTGCCGCGCCAGCGTGGTAACATTGTAATAGTTGGCGACGGTCGGATCGCCGGCCGCAGGCGCGCCAAGGTAAAGATCAACATGGCTCAGCAGATCAAGGTCGCGGATCGAACTGTAATATACGCCTGCCAGCCAATTGAGAGATCCGCTATTGTCGGACGCGAGCCGAAGCTCCTGGGTAAACACCTTCGTGACGACCGGAGCGTCCTGCGAGGCGGTAACATCGTCCGCAGGCGTATAGTCGATATCCCAAAGGATGCGGTTCTTACGTCGCGTATAAGAACTCAATGATGTCAACGTCGCGAAGTCGAGATCGCGTGTGACGGACAAGATCCCGCCCAGGATCTGCTTATGGTTGTAATTTCGCTCGCTGAGCGGCGTTTCGAACGAATATTCCTGCGGGCCACTTGTCACATAATAGTCGTTCCCGGCATTCTCCGTCCGGCTGTACCGGAAGCTGGCGAGCACTTCAGTTGCGTCGTCCGGGTTCAGGCGCAGCACCGTACGGAAGCCATATTCCGTCGATTTGTCGGAATTGACATGCAGATTGGGGTTGTACTTGTAGCCGCCGTCGTGATCGGCATAACCCGAGATGCGCAGTGCGGCGACTCCGTCGACGATCGGGACGTTGACCGAACCCAGGACATTCAAAATGTTCTGCTCGCCGCCCTCGACAGTGAAATGGCCTTCCTGTTCATAGCTCGGCTTCCTGGTCACGAACTTTATCGCGCCGCCGATGGAACTGCCGCCGTAAAGAGTTCCCTGCGGTCCCTTCAGCACCTCCAGACGCTCAAGGTCGACGAGCCGTGCCGATTGATCGGTGATGTTGCGCACATCGTCCACATAGAAACCGACACCCTGGGTGTTACCGAACGCACCAATGCCACGGATGACGACATTGGGTTCATTGTCGCCGCGACGGTTCAGTATGACGTTAGGCAGTTGCCGGCCGAGGTCATCGACATTGGCGATGCCGCCTTTCGTCAACATATCGGCGGAGAAAGCGGTAATCGTCTCCGGCACGTCTTGCAGACGCTCGCTCCGCTTACGGGCAGTGACGACGATGTCACCAGCCGAGCGGCCTTCCTCCTGCGCGTCCTGGCTGAACGGCTGGCCTTGAGCCGATGCGGGCGTCACTGCCAAGCCAAGGATCGACACCGATGCCACAGTCGAAAGGCAAATAGATAGAATAGGTCTGTGCTTCATTTTACTCCCCTTTTTGTCTGGATCGCGCAGATGCGCTGACCTTTTGCCGCATTGCTTGACAGAGCTTGAAGGTGCGTCGCCAATACAGCGCCGCCTTAAACCAGCTGCATTCCGCTCTCGAAGGTGAGTGGGTCACGATCACCTTACGCACTCTATCAAAAGTGCACTCAATCATGCGGCACCTGCTGCGGATGACTGAGCCGCCTTCATTCTTCCTGCGAACTTTTTATTGGATGGTCTAAAGTTGACCGCCTTGGTATTTCCGGAAAATTTCTCCCCTATTCATTATGAACAATTCAACCGAAGTTACCCGAAGAATAGATGAGTGGCGCCCTGCTGCCGTCCATCGCCGCAAACCCCTGCGCGAGGGCGATGTCGTCAATCGACAGGACGTTCCAGGAGAATGTCCCCGTTTTCAGGATGATGTCGTGCGCCTCGGCGCTTCGATTGATGCATGCCAGGACCATTGGCGGCTCGACACAGAGGGAGGACGCGGCCGTAACGGTGAGCCCGCGCCTGTCGGCGCCCCGCCCCGCCGCCACGATCGACCCGGACCCTACGATCGCGCGCAGAACCTCCTTGAAAGATGCCGGGCCGACACATTCCTGAAGCAGATTGTCCTGGTTGGTCACACGCCCTCACTGGTGTAAGCGTCGTCGTTCAGAGACGCTTTTGAAGTTTCCATTCCGCAAACTCTCACAAGATAACCGGCATGAGATGCCGATCTCGCACCGCCCGAACGGCACATGCGGAATGATCTGCCGCTGAGGATAAGAGGGGCAAGAATCCCGCTCGCCGCCGAACATGGACTTGCACATTCCCTGAATCGGCACCCATCGGCCTTCGCAGACGACCATCAGCAGAGATGAGGGAGCCCGCCGAAGGTTGCGGAATGAAGTCAGTTCATTGGCATCGATCAAGGGCGCGATGATGTTGCCGCGGATTGATGGCGTCGGGACCAACTATCCGCGATAGTAATTCAACGGCCGCGATCAGTGTGCATTCAAATTTGGCGATGTTCCACGATGTTCAGCCCATACCCCTTCAGCGCGACCGGCGTATGCGGCGAATTGGTCAGAACGATCATGTCGTGGATGCCCAGTTCAGCGAGGATCTGGGCGCCGACGCCATAGTCGCGAAGCTCTTTCACGTCACCGAGCGGTTCGCCGGCCTTGACGCGCAGCAAGCGCGAAAGCGGCGTATCGCGACTGAAGAGAACGACAGCCCCGTTTCCATCAGAAGCTATCAGTTCCATGGAGCGCGAGAGAAGATCGCTGCGGTTGTCGGCCTGGCCGAGAACGTCCGAGAAAATGTCCATGGCATGCATTCTGACGATCGTCGGCTTGTCCGGATCAATCTGTCCCTTGACCAATGCGAGCGCTTCGTTCTCCGCCCCTTTGACGCGAAAGGTGATCGCCATCCATTCACCGCCCCACTTGCTCGCGAACCTGGCACTCGCCAGCCTTTCGACACCGTGATCATGGCGGCGCCTGTACGCGATCAGATCCCGGATGGTGCCGATTTTCAGCTCATGGAGCCTTGCGAATTCCATGAGGTCGTCGAGCCGGGCCATCGTCCCGTCGTCTTTCATGATTTCGCAGATCACGCCGGACGGGTTGAGGCCGGCAAGGCGAGCGACGTCAACGGCCGCCTCGGTGTGGCCGGCGCGAACCAGCACTCCGCCCGACCTCGCGACAAGAGGAAAGACATGCCCTGGCGTCACGATATGCTCTGGTCCCTTGGACCCGTCGATCGCCACGGCTATCGTCCGGGCACGATCGGCGGCAGAGATGCCTGTGGAAACGCCGTCCCTTGCCTCGATGGAAACAGTGAACGCCGTCTCGTGCCGCGTCTCGTTCTTGGGACTCATCAAGCCCAGGCGCAACTGGTCCACCCGATTTTTGTCGAGGGCCAGGCAAATCAGACCCTTGCCGTGCATTGCCATGAAATTGATCGCGGTCGGCGTCGCCATCTGCGCCGGGATCACGAGGTCGCCTTCATTTTCCCGATCCGCATCATCAACCAGAATGAACATCCGGCCGTTGCGCGCATCTTCGATGATCTCCTCCGTGGACGAGAGAAATCGATCATTGGCATTGGATGGTGCGCCTGTCATTGTTCAACTTTCAACAAGAAATCCATTCCAGCGATGGTCGGCGTTTGCCAGGCCGCTTTCGGCCTAGAGCAGATTCCGATCCGATTGCATCGGCTCGACTGCTCTAGTCTTTTGATTTAACGCGTTTTCCGAGCCAGCAGGTGATTGGTTTCGCCGAACTGGCGTTTCCATCTGCTTCGAAAACGCTCTAGGAAAATGCCTGGCGGATAAGAATATCCTCAGATTCATCGTACAGGGAGTCGATCAAGTCCTTGTATCGATTATTGAGGTTCTTCCGTCGCTTCTTGCGAGTTGCCGTCATCACGCCATTTTCCACCGACAGTTCCTCGGGCAATATGCAAAATGCCTTGATCTGCTCCACTTGGGCAAGCCTCTGATTGGCTTTCGCCACCTCCGCTTCGATAAGGTGGATCACTGCCTCGGACGTGCACAGATCGGAATAGTTCTGGATCGTGTCCGACCGGCCCTTGATCCAGTCCATCATCGCGACGCGGTCCACTTCGATCAGCGCGACGAGATATTTTCTGCCGTCGCCGCAGACTGCCGCTTCGGAAATATACGGGCTTTGGCGCAGTTCATTTTCAATCTGCGCCGGACTGATCGACTTCCCGCCGGAAGTGTTAATGATTTCCTTTTTCCGGTCGATGAGCGCGAGCAAGCCGTCAGGTCTGAATTCGACAATATCGCCGGTGTGAAGCCAGCCGTCCCGCAGCGCATCCAGCGTCTCGTCGGGCTTGTTGAGATAGCCCACGAACAGCCCCGGCCCCTTGACGAGCATCTCGCCGTCGCCCGCTACCCTGGTTTTCCAGCGTGGATCGGCAATCGGCTCTCCTATCGTGCCCGGCTTTGACCAGTCACTCATCTGCGCTGCGTTGGCGCCGACCAACTCGGTCTGGCCGTAGCACTCCTTTAGGTTCACCCCCCATGTCTGCCACAGCTTCATGACGTCCGGAGGCATGGGCGCGGATGCAGTATATGGGTAGGTCAGTTGATCGAGACCGATCTCGGCCAGGATCGGCAGAAATATCTCGCGGCGGCAAGTCTCGAACAGGGCCTGGAGGAAACTATCCTTTGGACCGGCACTTTGACGATTTGCGAGCGCCTTCTGCGCGATCGACATCGCGAAGCGGTAAGACTTTCTTTTTGCCGGGTCCGAGGCGTTAACCTTACTGGCGAGTTCCGCCGCGTAGCGCTGGTAGAAACGCGGCGGGGCCATCCAGTAGGTTGGCCTGACATCTCGCATAGTAGCACCGAAATCCGCTCCCGAATCGCCAAAATAAGGGACCACCTCGCTTATGAGCGGCAGGACGATGCCCTGGCCAAGACCGACGACATGGGACAGAGGAAGATGGACTACGACGCGCTGCGGCTCCGAGAAGAGTGCCGGGCAGAAATAGCGCGTCGTGGCGACACCCTCTATCACCGCCCGATGGCTCAACATCGCGCCCTTGGGATTTCCGGTAGTGCCGGAGGTATAGATGATCGTGGCGATATCGTCGGGCTGCACCTGCGCTGCCTGCTCGTCGAGCAGTGAGGAGCTGTCCCCAACGTCGCGTAAGAAGGTAGGCAGCGGCACCACGTTGTTTGACGATGCCGTGTCCGGATCAAAGGTAATGATCTTCCTGAGAGACGCAGCCTGCGCCGCGCCGAGGATGACGCCAAGCTCCTTCTCGCCGGCGACGAACATGAACTTGCTTTTGGAATCTTCCAGATAATATTCCACTTCCTCTGTCGAAGAAGTGAAATAGATTCCGACCGCGACGCCGCCCGCACAAACCGTCGCCATATAGGCGGTGACCCAGTCTTGCGAGACATCGCCCATGATCGCGACATAGTCGCCCTTCTGAAGTCCGTTATCGAGAAGAGCGCGGGAGAGGCGCGCTATGTTCGCCGCATACTCCCCCCAGGTCGTCGTGCGCCATTCCCCGGCTCGCTTCTGTGAAAAAACGATTTTCTCGCTTAACATGTCACGTCGGTTACGCAACAACGACGCAAGTGTGTCGTCGTCATAGGCGACCAACTGGGGAGAGTATTGGGTGCTCACCTCAATTATCACCCTCAGCAAAGCGCTTGCGCTTCTCGCGAAACGCTGCGACGGCCTCCGTCCGCTCCGGGCTGCGGAATGTGATAACCTCGAGCGCTGCGGCCGTGTCAAGGTTGAGGGCGACCTGGTCCTTGATCAGCTTGTTCACGGCATATTTGGTCCAGACAAGCGCGTCGCGGGGGCCGCTTGCCAGCAATTCGGCATATTGGATCGCATGGTCAAGAAGCTTCCCGTCCGGAATGACCTTATTAATCATGCCCGCGGCAGCGGCATCTTCCGCGGAGATGAAGTCACCCGTCAGGAGATAGTGCTTTGCCCGCGCCGGGCCGAGCAGCAACGGCCACATCACAGCCCCGCCGTCGCCCGCAACGACACCGGCGTTGACATGCGTATCCGCGAAACGGGCGCTCGGGTCAGCGAAAATGATATCGCAGTACAGGGCGAGCGTAGCGCCCAGACCCACCGCGACACCGTTCACCGCGGCGATCAACGGTGACTCGAGTTCCAGGATGTTCCGGATCAGATGGCGACCCGAGCGCGTCGGTGAAATGGCATCGAGACCCTCATCGAGCGAGCCCTGGTCGCCGCCCGAGCAGAAGCCACGGCCGGCGCCGGTGAGCACGATCGCTTTCACCCGCGGGTCATTATCGAGATCGACGAAGACCTCCTCCAACGCGGAATGCATCTTCCAGCTGATGGCGTTCAATATTTCCGGGCGGTTCAAAGTGACGATCGCAACGCCGCTGTCGCGGACCTCGATCAGCAGATCCTCGTAGTTGTTCTTAAGCATTTCTATCTCCAGGCGTCCCAGGCTTCAGGCGGAAAGGCTGTCTTCGCGCATGGCACGAATTTGTCCGAGAACATCTTCATAGGGCCGGACGACATTGTTACGGTTCTTGAAGTACGGAATGACGTGCCGTCCAATCAGATCGATCGCCTTCATGATTTCGTGATGTGTAACGGAATCGAGGTGGAATAATATTTCGTCGATGCCAAGATCGACATATCTTTCCAGCTGGCGAATAACTGTCTCCGGACTTCCGCAAACTACGCTGGCGGACTCTTCGATCAAATAGTCCCAATCCGTTGCCGCACGGAGAAGCGCATCCTGGCTTTCCGCCATATATGCGTAATCCTTCGAGAACTTCGCAAGCTTTGGATAGCCGGTGGTAGAAATCTGGGCGTAATGCTTGAGCGGTTCGGCATATATGTCGATTGCCTCCTGGTCGGTTCTCCCGATGCCGATGAACAGCGGCATCCCAATGCGGGGCGCGGCCAGCGGACCGTCTGGATCCCTTTTCCAGTTCGACTTATAGGCATTGATGAGCGCGGCCTGCGCTTCCCACCCCTTGTAAAGGCTATGGCTTAGTACGGCGAGACCCTGCTCGCCGGCCCACACATGGCTCCGCTCGCTTGTCGCCGCGATGCCAATCAGTGGATACGGCTTCTGAAGGGGCTTCGGGACGAGCATGCGCGGAGGCACCTGGTAGTGCTTGCCATCGAATGTGAACACGTCGTTCTTAAAGGCTTCGCGGACAAGGGCCATGCCCTCCTCCATCTGCTCCAGCGTCTCGTTGGGATCCACATTGAAGCCGCGCATGGCTATCGTGGTGTTGGCGCGACCGCAATACAGCTCGTACCGGCCGTTGGAGAGGACGTCAGTCACCGCTGCGCGTTCCGCGGTGCGGAGAGCATGGTTGAAATTCTTCGGCATCAGAACCACCGAGGGCCTAAGCGCTATACGGCTGGTCTTCGCGGCGAGATGGCCATACACGACCTCCGGCGCCGAACTCGATATTCCGCCTAGAGCGAGGTGCTGTTCCGAAAGGGAAATGATGTCAAAACCCATCTTTTCGGCAAAGATCGCCTCATCGACCAGATCATGCAGCCGCCGCGCGTAACTTTCGCCGACCTGGGTTTCCTGCTCCGACCAGAAACCAAATTTGATAGACATTCAATTCTCCTTTCGGCACTCGACGAGCCCCTTTGATGTCGCGATCTTCCCATCAAGGTACCGGCAGAAGCTGCCGAAGATGCGGGGATCCAGACCGAATTACGGAATAATGTAGCTTGCAGCTGATGCTCGACGGTATCGAGTATGCACGACGGTTGGCGCTCGCTTTTTTGCCCGGTAACAGTGGGTGGCCGCGTCCTACCCAACGCAATCGGCAGTTCGGTTGAGCCCCTATTGGGCCGCGGCATCCAGAACCTTATCGATCGCCGCACCCACATCCGCGATCGCGGCCATGCCGTTGATCCTCCCTACAAGACCTTTGGCCTCGAAATGAGGCAGTATCGGCTGGGTCTTCGCGTGATATTCAGCCATGCGGGTGCGCGGTCCCCGCTTGAACATGTGGCCGCCGCAGACGTCGCATGTGCGCGCTGTTTTCGGCTGCTTATAACTGTCGTGATGGCCAGTTCCGCAAGCGGCGCATGTAAAGCGGCCGACGATCCGTTCGACCAGCCTGTCCTCATCCACCGCAAGCGCCAAGGAGTTCATCCAGGGCCACGACTTGAGCATGGGTATGCGGATAGCCTTCAAAGATCGTGCCTTCACCCTCCGGCATCGCATCCAGCACTCGCCGATGATGATCCAACCGGCAGCAGGAAGAGGGGCAGCCCGCGCGTTGCTAAGCGCGATCAACTGCTGCGGGCCTGGTAGGCGGCCTCCTGTTCGGCGAAGCCCTCAAGCAGAAGCGCAGCGATCCGCTCGATACAGCGCCGTCCGATCGAGACCGTCGAACCGTTGGGATCGCCCAAGATCCCGTTGGCGCTGACGGCGCGGAGCCCTTCCCGCCACATCAGCTCCAGGTCCGACTGGGACAGCAGCCCCAGCCTGCCTGCCTCATAGGCCTCCACGCGTACCCGTTCCGGATGGATATCGAGCATGACGGATGTTTCAGCGAGATCAGCATGGCCGCCGACCCTGATCGGCTCCCCGCCTGCCTCTGCGACCGCGTCGCGCCATGTCTCCAGCCAAGCACGAGAGTTGGTGTAGGCGATCACACGGCAAGGCTCCGGCACCGCCAATCGCAAGCGGGGGAGCATCGCCGCCAGTGGCGGACAGTTGCCCACATGGGCGGTAAAAATGAAGATGCGCTCAAAACCGTGCCTGGCAAGGCTGGTACAATAGTCTTGCACGATCATCTCGAACGTCTCGTCTCGGAGCGAGATCGTTCCCGGAAACACCATATGATGCGTTGAACAACCGACCCGGATCGTGGGCGCTACTAGCGTCTTTTCCAATCTTTGGGCGAGCAGGATGCCGAGATAGTCTGCATGGTCCGCATCTACGCTGAGCGGGAGATGCGCCCCGTGCTGCTCGACCGCGCCGCACGGCAAGATGATCGATCGAACGCCCGCATCAATCGCTTTTGCGATTTCGGCGGAGGTCAGGAGTTCAAGCCGAAGCGCATCATTCCCGCTGGTCATGTCACTTCGCCTTGCGCTGCAAGAACTGCTGGCGGGCGGCGGCGGCTTCGCCGCGGGAAATATAGTCGACGAGATCAGTGATCGTTCGTTCTTCCAGCGCTTCATCCGTCATGCGAGGGGCATCTCTGAGGGTCTTTTTGATGGCGGCGAACAGGTTCATATCCTTGCTGCGAAGCAGCTCAGCTTGCGCGACCGCCCGGTCCTGCAGCACATCGAAGGCGACCACCTCGTTGACCAGACCAATCGCCAGAGCTTTTTCAGCGGATACCAGTTGGCCGGTGTACAGCATCTGCTCGGCCGCACGGCGCCCGATGCGATTGACCGCCTGACGGATGCCCTTCGCAGCCGGCAGCAGACCATGATTGATTTCAGGAAAGCCGAACTGCGCCTTCTCGCTCGCCACGACATAGTCTGAGTGGAGGACCATCTCCATGCCCGCGCCGACGGCATATCCATTGACCGCGCTGACGATTGGCCGTCCGTAGTTCTCCTGTTCGATGAGGAACTGGTGGAAGGCGCGCATGCGGGGGACGGCGACTTCGGGATTGGCCGTAACCTCTCCGATATCGCCACCGGCACAGAAGAAGCGCGGCCCCGCACCCGTCAGGATGATGGCCGGGGCATCGGCGTCGTCACGGAGATGGACGAACCGGTCGACCAGCTGCTGAAACAGATCATGCGTCAATGCATTGGCGGGGGGCCGGTCTATCGTCAGCCGTTCGAGCGTCAGAGAGACGCGATCGATCCTCAGCATTCCATATCCTTTTCGTAGTCCAGAATTTAAGGGCGGATCCGCGACATTCCGGCCACCCAATCATCGTCACAGGGAACGGACCGCGCGAAATAATATACGCCGCATTCCCTCGGCAGGTTGAACCGCCCCTAGCTGACCGGGCTTGACGCCCGTTCACCCTGCACGCTGGACGCGCCGATCGCACTGTCCGAAGCGGCTGCACCATATTGGGCGCGAAGCCGCTTCTTGTCGATTTTGCCGACGCTGGTCTTGGGCAATGCATCAACGATCACAAAGCGGTCCAGCTTCGCATAGCGCGTGATGGCGCTCTTCGCGATGGCCTGTTCGATGGGGGCGTTGATTGCCGCCAGCGTAACCTCGGCCATGAAAGCAGGCACGATGACCGCGAGCGGACGCTCGCCCCAGTGATCATCCGGTACGGCGACTACCGCCACTTCAGCGACACCTTGGGCATTCGCCACGATCCCTTCCAAAAGAATGGAATCGATCCACTCGCCGCCGCTCTTGATGACATCCTTCAGACGGTCGCAAATTGTGATGTTTCCATGCGCATCGATCGAGGCCACGTCCTGCGTGTGAAGCCAACCGCCACGCCACAGCGCGGCGGATCCCGCTTCATCGCCGACATAGCAGGGCGTGAGCCAGGGCGCGCGAACAACAAGTTCTCCCCGCGTCCGGCCGTCATTGGGCAGCGTGTTCATGTTCTCATCGACGATCCGCGCGGAAACGAGCGGGATCGGCACCCCTGCCCTGGTCAGCAGACGCCCCTCGTCTGCGCTGCCGGCCTCGGTTCCGGGAAGCCGGCGGGTGATGGTCAGGATCGGTCCGCTCTCCGACATGCCATAAGCACAGACCAATTCCATACCGCGGCGGCGCCCTTCCTCAAACAGCGCGGGTGTCAGCGCGGATCCGCCAATCACCATCATCCAGCCCGAGAGGTCAGTGCCGGTTCGGTCCGCTGCCGAAATCAGCAACTGGAGGATGGTGGGGACGCCGTGCGAATAGGTCACGCCGTGCTCCGTCCGCAGCTTACAGATCAAGTCGGCGTCATATCGACCGGGATAAACCTGCTTCAGGCCCAGCATGATCGCAACATAGGGCATGCCCCAGGCGTGGACGTGAAACATCGGCGTGAGCGGCATATAGACATCGTCGATGCCGAAACCGCGATGGCGGGTGTCTCCGGAATGTCCGCATAGAGCAAGCGCATGCAGAACCAGTTGCCTGTGGCTGAAGCAAACGCCCTTCGGATTTCCCGTCGTGCCGGACGTGAAGAATGTAGTGGCGATGGCGTTCTCGTCGAAATCCTTGAACTCGAACGCAGGATCGGCGGCCTGGCTCAAGGCTTCATATTCGCCAACCGCCCAATCGGGCAGAGGATCGTCCGTCCCGTCCATGATCGCAATGATCGCCTTTAGCCCAGGCACGGCGCGCCGAATGTCTTCCACGAACGGGAAGAAGTCATGGTGGATAAGGATGACACCGGGGCTCGTGTGGACGAGCGTGTAGAGGATCTGCTCGATCGGAAGGCGCACGTTCACCGATTGCAAAACCGCACCCATCATGGGGACGGCAAAATAGGCCTCCAAATAGCGGTGGCTGTCCCAGTCCAGGACGGAGATCGTCATCCCTTCCTCCCCGCCAAGTGACGAGAGGACAGAAGCCAGCCTGCGGATGCGGTCGGCGAACTCACGATAGGTGAAGCGAGCCTGGTCGCGATATATGATCTCCTGATCGCCCGAGGTGATCAGTGCCCGGTCCAGCAAATGCTTGATTGTGAGAGGGTATCGGTAGGCTTCATCGGCTACTTCAGCAAAACGCAGGGGCATTTCCCTCTCCATTCGTTTATCCACTTGACCCTGCCGCCAGTTCCGATCGGATCGCGCTGATGATAACCATCCCGCGTTCGTAGCCGTCACCCTCCGACGGACCGACGTGAAACCTCCCGAAGATACGGAGCCAACAGCTGTCATCATCAAAGTAGCGCACATGCCACGGGCATTCGTTCCGAAGAACACCGCCCAGGGCCACTGCCCGAGCATTATCTAACGTGATTAGAGGGTTTGGCGGAAAGCAATGCCGCAAACCGCGTCCGCGCGTCGGCGTCTGCCGCTCATCGCTCGCTCCTGGTGCCCAGCGGATTTATCTCAAGATATTCGCGCGCGCGGAACCGGGGAGCTGGCTCCGTCCTCCTCGCATGGGAGCTGCGAAGCTCAGGTTTTGCGACTTTGGATCAGGCCGCGCGCGGCACACTAACACCCGCGCAGCCCCTTTCGGCGCGTGTTCGAGTCACCATTCACCTTAAAATCTGGGATCACTGACGCATTGATTCGCTGGAAACTTGTCCAAAGGAGGGACGGAGTGACAGGCGCTCAGTGACTTCAACTGGCCGATTCCGGCCTGTCAGGTTCAGAGAGGCAAAAGCGATAGCTGCCCTTCATTGGCACGCGTTTTGCCGAAAGTGGGCAACATAGCGCTACGCACGCAAGCAGATTTCCCGCCATCCCGACGGACAATCCCTTTAGTTCGCTTCCGCCGCCAGCGGTGGATCAGGCTCGGATGCATGTCCGCCGGTGCTCCCGCCCAGAAATAAACGTCATCCGATCCGTCGCGTCCTCGCTAACTCCAGTGCAAACCACGACGCTTGCACTCACGCTAACTCCGACGCCGGTCACATCAGAACAAGGCGGCACCTAGCGGCGGCATATGCCTCTAGAGACTCACACAAAGCAGCCGCTGTGTGTAGATGCCCCGCGTCCATCCACCACCATGATAGGGCTTTACACCATCAGCGCTCGCTGGCATTAGAAATGAAACGTTTCATTCTTAGCGGATAAAAAGATGGAGAACCGTAAGAAGAGATTGCTTCGACAAATCACCAATGCTCCAGCAACAAAAAGGGGAGAGGCATAATGACCATGGACGACCCGGCCGACCGGAATAATTGGTTCGCGCCGCCGCTAACCGAGCCACGTCACCGATACCAGCCGATCATCGCGTGCGCCTCCGCAGCCGCGCTTGCCGTCACGATGATGAGCGGGTCCACTCTGGCACAAACCTTGCCATCCGCTACCGGCGGAAGCGGTGTCCAGACGTCCGACGCACAGCTTGAGGAGATCGTCGTCACCGCACAGCACCGCAGCCAGCGGTTGCAGGACGTTCCTGTGGCGGTCACCTCCCTGTCCGCGACCGCTCTGGAACAGCAGGGCGTATCGGGCACATCCGACCTCGCCCAGGCGGTACCCAGCCTGATCTTCACCAGCCAACTCAGCGCGGCGAACCCCTATATTCGCGGCGTCGGTTCGCAATTGTTCGACCCGGTGTCGGAATCTCCCGTCGCGGTTTATGTCGACGACGTCTACATAGCCAATCCGCAGGGCAATGTCTTTTCACTGGCCGGAACAAGGCAGATCGACGTTCTCAACGGCCCGCAAGGGACATTGTTCGGCCGCAACGCGACCGGCGGCGTCATCCAGATCCAGACACTCGATCCCGAACAGACGATGCGGCTGGATCTGTCGGGCACCTATGGCAATTACGATATGACGGGCGCGTCAGCCTATCTGAGCGGCGGCCTCACCGATGGAGTCGCCGCGTCGATTTCGGTTCTCTACGAAAATCAGGCCAAGGGGTTCGGGCGCAACCTGCTGTCGGGCGACTATGTCAACCAGCAGGCGCGGCACAATATTTCGCTGCGCAGCAAGTGGCTGTTCGAACCGTCCGACAGCACCACCATCCGCCTGTCGGCCGACTATGCGCGGCTGGGCAACACTAACAGCTACCAGCGGCCACGCGGATCGGTTTCGCTGCTGCCTGACGCCATTCCGCCGATCGGCTATCCCGGCGAATATAACAGCAATGGTGGCCTGCCCAACTTCACCCGGCTGAAAACCGGCGGCGGATCGATGAAGATCGATCAGGACATCGGATCGCTGGCACTCACCAGCATCACCGCCTATCGCGAGTTGCGGAACAGCAATTCGCTCGACCAGGATCAAACCTCGGTCGTGGCACTCGACCTCACCTGGCGCACGAAGTTCCATAGTTTCTCGCAGGAAGTGCGCCTGCAAAACGCCTCGGCGGGCAAGTTCAACTGGATTCTTGGCGCCTTCTATTACAATGCGCTGGGCGCCTATGTGGATCTGCGCGCCGACGGCATGAGCTTCATCGATTATGAGCAGCAGCGCAGCGAATCCTTCGCCGTCTTCGGTCAGGCGACGCTGGAACTGTTCCGCAACCTCAATCTGACGGGCGGCATTCGCTACACGACCGACAAACAGACACTGAGCTTTCCGACCTTCGCCATAGCCGCCAGTCAGAATGTGAAGAAACTGACCTATCGCGTGGCGCTGGACTATCGCTTCTCGTCCGACATCATGGGCTATATTTCCTATAATACGGGCTTCAAGAGCGGCGGCTATAATCTGCTGGCGCCCGGCAACGCCTTCCAGCCGGAGGAACTGGACGCGCTGGAGTTCGGGCTGAAGACCGAATTGTTCGATCGCTCTGTCCGCCTGAACCTGGGCGCCTTTTTCTACTGGTATCATGACCAGCAGGTTTCGCTGCCCGACATTGGCGGCAATCTCATCAAGAATGCGGCTGGGTCACGGATCAAGGGGCTTGAGGCCAGCCTCGACTATCGCGCCAGCAGCCGGCTGAAGATCAGCGGCGGACTGTCGCTGATGGATGGCCATTATACCGACTATCCGGGCTTCCAGGCCTATGATCCCAACGGCCTGCCGCTTGGCCCGCCGGCCAATATGAAGGGGCGAACGACGGTGCAGACACCCGATTTCGTGGGGAATATTTCCGGCCAATACACCTTGCCGACGCAGGTCGGGGATTTTGCCGCCACTCTGGGCGTCCAGCATAATGGCGGCTTCTTCGCGACGCCCGACAACCGGCTGGAGCAGCCGTCCTACACGCTCGTCAACGCCAGCCTGTCGTGGCTGTCCAACGACAAGCGGATAGGGGTAAAATTGTGGGGCAAGAATCTGTTCGACGACACTTATTATGTGATCCAGTCGGCCAGCCCACAGCCGGTCGCCGATACCCAGATTCAGGCGCCGCCCCGGACGGTCGGGGTCACGCTGTCCTATCATCTTTAGGGCAGCGTGGACCCATCCAGCTGTAGAATGGCTGCATTGGGTGGAGAGCGGACCTTTCCAAATCCTCCCCATCGTTAGATGGGGAGGATTTTATTTCCGCAATGCTCCAACGTCAGACCTCCCAACTTCGCCTTGTTCAGAGCCTTTCGGCCGCTTCACGCAGGGAAAATTTCTGCACCTTCCCCGTCGACGTCTTGGGGATAGCGCAGACGATGAAATGTTTCGGTATCTTGTATCCGGCCAGATGCTGACGGCAAAAAACCTTCAGCGCATCGGCGTCCGTTTCGGCGCCTTCCCGCAATTCCAGGAAGGCACAGGGCACCTCGCCCCACCGCTCGTCCGGCTTTGCGACCACCGCCGCCAGGCTGACGGCCGGATGCCGGTGCAGCACCTCCTCCACTTCGAGCGAGGAGATATTTTCGCCTCCCGAAATGATCACATCTTTCGCCCTGTCGGTGATCCGGACATAGCCGTCGGGTTCGACCACCGCGAGATCGCCGGTGTGGAACCAGCCTCCGGAAAATGCCGCCTCGGTCGCGGCGCGATTCTTCAAATATCCGCTCATCATGATGTTGCCGCGGAACATGATTTCGCCGACGCTCCGCCCGTCGGCAGGAACCGGCTCCATGGTTTCGGGGTCGAGCACGCACATCGCCTCCTGCAACATGCTGGCGACGCCCTGGCGCGCGTTCAACCTTGCACGTCCTTCCAGCGGCAGTGCCCCCCATTCCTCCTGCTTCACGCAAATGGATGCGGGTCCGTAGACTTCTGTGAGGCCATAGACATGGGTGATTTCAAATCCTGCCCGCTCTGCCCCCTCAATCATCGTCGTTGGCGGAGCGGCGCCCGCAACCAGGCCGCTCACCGGATGATCGAGCCGTTTCCCTTGCCGTTCCGCCTCGTCGATCACCATCGAATAGACGATGGGCGCGCCGCACATATGAGTGACCCCATGCGCCTCGATCAGGTCGAGTATCAGCGGCGGATCGACTTTCCGCAGGCAGATGTTGACACCGGCATGGGCGGCGATCGCCCAAGGAAAGCACCAGCCGTTGCAATGGAACATCGGCAATGTCCAAAGATAGACCGGATGGGCGGCCATGCTCCAGCTGACGATCTGCGACAGGGAATTGAGATAGGCTCCGCGATGATGGGTGACGACGCCCTTGGGATCCCCGGTCGTGCCGGACGTATAGCTCAGCGAGATAGGATCGCACTCGTCGGCGGGCAGTGACCAGACAAAGCCGGCGTCGCCGCCGCGCAGGAAATCTTCATATTCGATCTCGCCGATCCGTTCGTTGCGGCCGTCGTAGAGCGGATCCTCTATGTCGATGACCAGCGGCCTTTCATGAACCAGTTCCAATGCGCGTGCGATGGTCCCGCTGAATTCGCGATCGGTCAGCACTATGCGCGCGCCGCCATGATTGAGCTGGAAGGCGATCGCTTCCGCGTCCAGGCGGGTGTTGAGCGTGTTGAGCACGGCTCCAGCCATGGGCACGGCGAAATGCGCCTCATACATTGCTGGGATGTTCGGCGCGATGATGGCCACCGTGTCGCCACGGCCGATCCCCTGCTTCTGAAGCGCGGAGGCGAAGCGGCGGCAGCGCGCATAGGTTTCCTCCCAGCTTTGGCGGAGGCTTCCATGGACGATGGCCGTGCGGCGGGGATGGACGGCGGCGGCCTTGGGCAGGAAGCTCAGCGGCGAGAGGGGGACATGGTTCGCCGCGCATGGCTGAAGACCGGAATGAAACGGAGAATTCGCTTCAGACGATTTGGGCGCGCTGGTCATGTTAGGCTCCTTTCCGCCAATATTGCATATATTTTGGGCCCCGCCCCAGAGGGCTTCCGCCGGCGCCGGACCACTTCATTGTCCGCCAGCGTGGCAATCGCCGCAACTATACAATGAAACGTTTCATTGCAACATCAAAGAAGGACTGATAGATAGTCCGCGGCAGGCGCGATGCCGCCTGTATTGCACACCGGGCGCGGCTCTGGCGCCAGTCCGCCCGGATCGCCTATAACCCGGACGCCAAGGAGGGATATTCCAATGTATCTTGAGAGATTTCGGCTCGATGGCCGCAAAGCGGTGGTGACGGGCGGCGGCCGGGGAATTGGCGCGGAAATCTCGCGGGCGCTGGCGGAAGCGGGGGCGGAAGTCGTGATCGTCGACATCGACGCCGAAACCGCGGAACGCAGCGCCTCGGCACTGAATGCGGCCGGTCTTGCCGCGCATCATCGCCAGGCGGACCTATCGGACGCGGATCGCGTCGAGGCGCTGGCCGAAGACATTGCCGGGGCCATCGGCGTCGTCGACATATTGGTGAACAATGCCGGCATCGTCCTCGTCTCCGACCCGCTCGAAACATCGGTGGAAGACTGGAAGCGCACGATGGAGGTCAACACCGACGCGGTCTATTATTGTTCGAAGGCATTTGGCCGCCGCATGAAGGACAAGGGCGCCGGGGCCATCGTCAACATCGGATCGCTCGCCGGATTCGTGGCGACGCGTCCGCAAAATCCGGTCGCCTATGCCACCAGCAAGGGCGCGGTCCATATGCTGACCAAATCGCTCGCCGTTGCGTTTGCGCCCCATGGGATACGCGTCAATGCGGTCGCGCCCAGCTACGTCGCGTCCGACATGATCGACCCGGAAAAGGCGAGCGGCGAATTCGCTGAATGGTACAGGATCTGGATGGACATGACCCCGATGGCACGCCTTGGCCAGCCCCATGAGATTGCGTCGGCTGTGCTTTTCCTCGCCAGCGAAGCGGCCAGCTTCTGCACCGGAGTGGTGCTTCCGGTCGACGGCGGATATGGGTCGATCTGACCTTTCCGCATACAGCCGCCGCCTGAACTGGCCGATCCCGACCAGTTCAGGCGCGGCGTTTTGCACCCTTGCTTATCGCCGGAGCCGGTGAAGGCGGGCCGATGGATGCCCTCTCGATGAACTGTGTCGGCACGATGACATGGCGCGCCTCGTCCCCGCCGCCCCGGATGCGGTCGAGCAGCAAATTGGCGGCGATCTTGCCGACATTCGCATAATCCCAGTCGATCATCGCGATCGGCGGCGAATACAGTTCCGCCAATTCCGAATCGCCCGCGCCGATCACCGAAAGATCGCGGGGAATCTCCAGCCCGCGTGCGCGAACGGCGCGCAACACGCCGGACAGCATGTCCATGCCCCCGGCCACGATCGCCGTCGGCGGCTCCGGCCGCTGCACCATCTCCGTCACCACGCCGAAAGCCGCATCGGACAGGAAGCTTTTGGCGCTGATCATGCCTTCGTCCGGTGCCAGCCCCAGCGCGGCAAAGGCGTCATGATAGCCCTGCACACGCTGGCTTGCCGGATAGAACCGCTGTTCGCCGGTGATAAGCGCGATGCGCCGATGGCCCAGCTCCAGCAGCCGCTTGACCGCGCGATACATCCCGTCGCGATGGTCGATCATGACCGAATCCAGCCAGGCAGCATCGTTACGGTCGAGTAGCACGATGGGCACTTTAAGTTCCGACAGAAAGTCCCGGAACTCGCCCGCGATGCGCGTATAGGGGGCGATGATGATGCCGTCGACCCGGCGCTGCGCAAGATTGACCAGAAGCGTACGCTCGCGCTCCTCCCGCCCCTCCGTATTGGAAATCAGCAGCGAAAAGCCCGCGCCGTGGAAAGTGTCGTGCGCAGCCCTGACAAAGTCCGTGAGCAGCGGAATCGTCAGGTCGCGCAGAATGCATCCGATAGTGTGGGTCGAACCGACGCGCATGCTCTGCGCGATGGCATTGGGCGCGTAGCCGAGCTGCTCAATCGCCTGGCGGACCTTTTCGCGGATGGCGGGCTTGACCGATGCGTGGTTGTTGACGACGCGGGAAGCGGTGCCCAGAGACACATTCGCCAGAATAGCGACATCCCGGATCGTCGGCCTGGAATCTCGTTTCGGCACCCTGTCATCGCCCCTTATTCCGCCGAACCGATCTGCCTCACATATCGAGAAGCTCCGGTTTCTGGACAAGCCTATATCCCGCCCCGTTCCGGGCAATATTGCCAAAGCCGGGGAAATGCAAATGGGCGCCCGCGACGGTCAGCCCCTCCGTCACGACCTTCTCGATAAGCTTGCGCCGCGACGCCCTGGCGTCTTCCGGGGTCCAGTCGAAAATGACCGTCACATCGGGAAAGGGAAGCTGCACCTCCTGCACATGCACGGTGTCGCCCCACACCAGAATGGCGCCGGGGCCGAAGCCGATCTGATAGGCGGTATGGCCGGGGGTATGGCCCGGACAGGGGACCGCCGCGATGCCGGGAAGTATCTCGCCCTCGGTGAAGGTGCGAACCCGGCCAGCATCTATATAGGGCTGCAACTGCCTGCGGCCCATTTCGAAATAGCGCACCCTCGCCCGCTCATCAGCGCGCGCCATCTCCCCATCGTCGAACCAGTGGGCGAGTTCCTTCTCATGCAGCAGAATGTCCGCATTGGGGAACATCCGCACGCCGGTCTGGAGATCGATGAGGCCGTTGCTGTGATCGGGATGAACATGAGTCAGCATGATCATTTCGACCTCGGCAGGATTCATACCGGCGGCCTTCATGCTTTCGAACAGGCGGCCGCAGGTCGGACCCATCGTATCGCCCGAGCCGGTATCGATCAGGTAGATTTTCCCTTCCACCCGGATCGCATAGGCATTGACCGACGCTCTGGGCGGGCCGTCCCGATGGCCCATTTTCAGGAGCAGCTGGATATTTTCATCCGGAATGTCGCGCAGAAACTTGAAACCGGGATCAAGATAGCCGTCGGTCAGCGGAATGACCGTCATATTGCCGGCCTGCCGGTCGAAGCAGACCTTCAACGGCTCCATGGGAACGGTTTCCGGAACGCCGGAATGGCCATCGACCTCCGGTCCCTTCATCTGAAGGCCGAAACCAGGCTTGGGGGCTTCTGTCGGGTTCATGTTACGCGCCTCCTCTTCCCTGCGCCGCAGCTTAGCATATTTTCCGCCGGCGGCCGCACCATCCTCCCCCATTATCCAGCCTGCCTCCTCGGCAGGCCCGCGACCCCCACTCCCCGTGCGAATTGTTCGCCCGGCAGCCATTTTTCGATATCCTGCCGCAGCGCCATCAGCGCCTCCAGGTCGACGCCGGTGCTGAGCCCCAGCCGTTCCAGCAGGAATATGGCGCCTTCCATATCGACATTGCCGGAAGCGGATGGCGCGAACGGGCATCCGCCAATGCCCGCCAGCGATGCGTCGAAGGAGCGGACACCGATATCGGCCGCCGCCAGAATATTGGCGAGACCCAGACCGCGCGTGTCGTGAAAATGGCAGGCCACTGGAAGCGGCGCCACTTCGTCCATCACCGCCTTCACCAGGCGCCTTACCTGCGCCGGGTCGCCATAGCCCACCGTATCGGCGACATTAATGCCATCCGCCCCCGCCTCAGCAAGCCGTGCCGCGATTTCCAGTACCCTCGCTTCGGGCACCTCGCCCTGAATGGTACAGCCGAACGCGGTGGCGATGCCCGATCCGATCCACGCTTTCTCGCCGGGCAGCGAATTGCGATAGGCGATGATCCGCCCGAATTCCTCGATCGACTCCTCAGCCGTGCGGCGGACATTGGCGCGGTTATGCGCATCGCTCGCCGACATCACGAAATAGAGCGACCTGATACCGGCATCGAGGGCAAGCTGGGCGCCCTTGAGATTGGGAACGAGGGCCGCCGGACGGCAACCTTCAATCTCCAGCGCTCCCCTCGCCACCTCGGCCGCATCCGCGAACTGAGGCGCTATCCTGGGCGAGACGAAGGAAGTGACTTCGATATCGGCAAGGCCGGCCGCGACCTCCCTCCGGCACCATTCCAGCTTCCGCTCGGTGGGAAGGATCGTCTTCGTCATCTGCAGGCCGTCCCGTGGGCCGACCTCGCGCACCTGCACAGTTTCGGTCATGCCGATGTCCTCAACTCAGAGCCCTCTGAAGACCGGGCGCCGCTTCTCGTTGAAAGCGAGCACGCCTTCGCGCCTGTCCTCGGTCGGAACGCACCGATTATACGCCTCTATCTCGAAGGCGAGCCCGTCCCAGATCGACATCTGACCTCCACGCGCGATCGACTGTTTCGCCTGACGCACCGCGATGGGGCCGTTGCCGGCGATCCGCCGCGCCGTCGCGACCGCCGCCTCCATCAGCTCGCCTGGCTCACAAATGCGATTGATGAACCCCCAGGCCAGGGCTTCCTCCGCAGAGAAGGGAAGCCCCGTAAGGATCACTTCCTTCGCCCGGCGGTCCCCGATTGCGCGCGGAAGAGTCTGCGTGCCGCCCGCGCCCGGTATGATACCCAGCGTCACCTCGGTAAGCGCAAAGCGCGCATGGCTGGCCGCGTAGATGAAATCTGCCGCCGCCGCGATCTCGCACCCGCCGGCATAGGCGGCGCCGTTCACCGCCGCGATGATCGGCACCGGACAGCCCAGCATGGCGCGTATGAGCCGCTCAAAGACGAGATGCTGGGCCTGCCATTGGGCGTCGGTCATCCCCTTGCGTTCCTTGAGGTCACCGCCCGCGCAGAATGCCTTCTCGCCGCGAGCGGTCAGGACGATGCAACGCGCCGCGTCAGGCTCCACCGAAAATTTCTCGAACAGCGCGACCAGTTCACGGCCCATTACCGTATTGGTGGCATTGGCCGCTTCGGGACGATCCAGCGTGACGACGAGCACACCGTCATCTGTTTCTTCCAGCGCAATCGCTTCGAAAATGCTCATCCTGCCGCCTCCTGCCGCCTGGCGTCCGACAGAATGGCATTATGCTGGCCAAGGGCGGGCGCCGGCATTGCCGAACGAGGGCGTGCGCCATCCAGGCTGATCGGAATGCCGGCCAGATCAAGTTCGTCCCCGTCGCATTTTTCCAGCATTTCCAGGGCCAGAGTCTGGGGATGAACGGCGACCTGATCCACGGTCAGCAAGGGTGCGTTCGGAACCCCCGCCTCGTCGAGCAAGCTCCCAAGCTCGTCCATGGTGTAGCGTTTCACCGCCTCGGCGATCACGGGTATCAGCAAGTCCCGGTTGACGACTCTCCCCGGATTGGTCGCAAAAATCGGATTTTGCGCCTCGGCCTTCAGGTCCAGGGCATGCATGAATTTGCGGAACAGATTGTCATTGCCCGCCGCGATCATGATCCAGCTGTCGGACGTCTCATAGGCCTGATAGGGCACGATTTCGGCCGTACCCGATCCATAGGGACGCCGCACCTCACCGGAGGCCGCAAAGCCGGCGAGCGGCACCGTCATCCAGGACAGCCCCGTTTCATAGAGTGATGTCGACACGCGATGCCCCTCCCCCGACTGGCGGCGATCGAGCAGGGCTGCCAGCGCCCCTATGACGGTCCACATGCCCGATCCCATATCGACGATCGACACCCCGACGCGCACGGGCGGACGATCATGTTCGCCCGTCACGCTCATGATGCCGGTGCTGGCCTGGACCAGCGGATCATAGCCCGGCTTGTTGCGCAACGGCCCGTTCGCGCCGAACGCACCGATATCGCACCAGATCAGCGACGGCTTTTCCTCGCGCAGCCGCTCATAGGTCAGCTCGAACCGTTCGAGGATACCGGGACGCAGATTCTGGATGACGACATCCGCCTCGGCCAGGATGAACGCCCTCAGCCGCTCTACGTCCTGCTCCTTCGTGAAGTCGGCCGCCACGCCCTCCTTGCCGCGATTGAGCGAATGGAAGGAACTGGAGGTATCGCCCCAGAAGGGCGGCCCCCAGCCGCGCGCATAGTCTCCGCCCTCGGGGTTTTCGACCTTGACGACCCGCGCGCCGAGATCAGCGAAAATTAGGCCCGCATAGGGCGCGGCAACGCTGTGGCCAAGCTCGACGACCACGATCCCTGCAAGAGGCTTGCTCGTCATGCCTGTACCCACGCACCGGAACGGCCGTGCACCCCGTCAAATCCAAATGGGATCGGCACAAAATAATGTGGCGCCTCGATCATGACTAATTTCCCAAATTATGTTTCTCGGTGAACCTGAATTGCGGCAAGAGACGGGCGCGTGGCGGCGAACGGACGCCTGCCGCATCAGGCACTGACCGCACCGGCTTTTGAACGGCGCCAGTCCCTCCAGAACCTTCTCTAACCTTATGGAACAATTCGCCTCGGCTTGTCAATGAAACGTTTCACATTGGTCGATCTATTCGGAAATCTTCAGCTTTCCGCCCGCACCGGGTTGCGCAGGGTTCCGATGGCTTCGATTTCTACCTCGCATATGTCGCCCGCTTTCATCCAGAGCTGGGGCGTCCGTGCAAAGCCCACGCCCGAAGGCGTGCCGGTGGCGATCACATCGCCGGGCAGGAGCGTGAATGCCTCGCTCAGAAGGGAGATCAGCTTGGCCACGCCGAAAATCAGTTCCCCGATCGAGGAGGATTGGACGGTCTGGCCGTTCAGCCTTGTCCGGATCGCCAGGCCGGCGGCGCCCGCGGGCAGGGAATCCGCCGTCACAAGCGCGGGGCCGAGCGAGCCGGAACGATCGAAATTCTTTCCGACGGTCCATTGCGATCCGTGGAACTGGTAATCGCGAATGCTCCCGTCGTTGAAGCAGCTGTAACCGGCGACGTGATCCAGCGCCTCGGCAGGGCAGATATAGCGACCCGCCTTGCCGATGATGACGGCAAGCTCCCCTTCATAGTCCAGATCGCCGGAGACCTTGGGCAGCATGATCGGCGCCTCCGGTCCGACGATGGACGACGGAAAGCGGGCAAACACGGTCGGTTTTTCCGGGATCGGCAACCCCGATTCCCTTGCGTGGTCCGCATAGTTGAGCCCTATGCAGATGATCTTGGACGGGTTCACCGGCGGCAGCAATTCGACATCCATGAGACTGATGCCCGTGCCGTGCCGGCGCAATATTCCCGCCGCGTCTGCCAGCGCCGTTCCGCCCCTCGCAAGAAGATCGTCGATGATGCCGGGAAAACAAGGCTGACTCTCGTCCAGCCCCTTATACGTCCCGCCCAGGTCCAGGGCGGTGCCCAAGCCATTTACGGATCGATAGGAAATGAATTTCATGCTTTCCCCCGCCTGTTCAATCCCATGAAATCATTCATATTCGGGCAGGCGGGTCATCTTGGTCCCGAACAGCGCGACCTCCAGCTGAACGGTGTCCAGATATTCGATGATCTCCGCATAGCCGTCGCCTTCGACCCGGAAATAATAGCCGTAATAGGGTTGCTCATAGACGCCATAAATGCCTTCGCCCTTTCCGGACGCGCGTAGAAAGGCCTGGTCGCCGTCCACAAGCACATGGGAAAAGGCGATCGCCGGGCGGTTCTTGTAATTCGCCAGCAACGGCGCAAGGCGGTTGAACACATCTTCGCGGTTGAAGAAAATGCCTGACGCCGGCGTCTTGCCGATCATGATGAAACGGCCATCCGGATTGAGCTTGGCATAGACATTTTCATATGTCTGCGCTTCGACATTATCGATAAAATACTGGACCAGCTCGCGGGTCTTTTCTTCAGGCATTTTTCTCTCCCTTGGCGACTGCCCTGTCTGTGATTCCCATTTGTGTCCGCCAGCCTATCGATGGACGCCCAAATCGTCAATGAAACGTTTCATTTCATGTGCGCATTTTAGCCCTCCAGCCCCAGAACCTCGCCCATCCGGGCCATGTCCAGGATTTCGATGACCGCTGGCGTGGTGCCGTCCCACTGCGCGTTCAACAGCTGGATCTTGTCGAAAACGGGTACCAGCGCCGGATGCCGGACCTCGCTGATCTCAAACTGCGGAAATCCGCCATTGGGGTGCGAAAAATAGGCAAAGCGGAACGGCGTGCCCTGCATCCGACCCTCATGAACCAGTTCCAACCCGTTTCCGATCAGCTTCGCAAAGGCGGCGTCATAATCCTCAGGCGAAGAAAATTGGGGCGAGACATGCTGCATGCCTTCCATGCCGGCGTCGATATAGTCGCGAAATCCGCTCGGCGCGTCATTGAGCTGCTGGATCAGCTCGAACTGAATGTCCCCGGAATAGCCCAGGGCCAGGTCGACGACCGGCGGCTTCGCCGGTTTGCCGCGGTAGCGATAATCGTCCTCCAGCTCGACGTTGCGGAAGACCACGAAGGGTCCCACGCCCGTCAACTCGCTCCAATAGCGCATGGCCGCGTCGATATCGCGCACGATCACACCGATCTGCCGGATCGGATTCGGCAGCTTGTTCAGCCTTCTCACTCCCTGGGGCCATTGCGCTGTGTTGGTCATGATTTTCAGCCTTTCTTCGCTTCCTGCATGCTGGACAGCATCGGGATTACCTCCCGTCGCAGGACTTTGCCCGATGGATTGTGGGGCAGTTCCTTCACGATGCGGATGATGCCAGGAATCTTGGCCTCCGCCAGCCGCGCGGCACAATGCGCCCGCATCGCCGCTTCGTCCGCCGTTGCGCCCCCGCGCAACACGACCGCCGCCGCGACCGATTGTCCATGATCCGGGTCGGGCAAGCCCACCACGGCGACCTGTGCCACAGCGTCCAGCTCGCTCAGAACCTGCTCGACCTCAGCGGGGAAGACCTGCGTCCCGTTCCTGACGATGGCGTCGCTCGCCCGGCCGAGAATATAGACATAGCCGTCCCGGTCCACACGGGCGCAATCACCGATGCGATACCAGCCATCCGACGTCATCGCCTGGGCGGTCAGTTCCGGCTCTTTCCAATATTCCATCAACATGCAGGGCGCGAGACCCTGGGCCTCCCCCACCTCACCGGGCGCGACCTCCTGCCCCTCTGGCCCGACCAAGCGCAGCCTGGCGCCTTCCACCAGCTTCCCGGCGGAGCCTGGGGGCGGAAGGGTGGCGATGCCCGGATCATGGGTCACGAAAGGCCAGCATTCACTCGCCCCGTAGGAATCCAGCACCGGAATACCGGTCAAGTCCCGCCACTCACCGAATATGGCCTCATTGCGGGCCTCGCCGCCGGAAATGCAGCAGCGCAGCCGGAACTCGCCCGTCGCCCCCCTTTGATGCCATGCATTGAGCATCTTCACATAGCTGGACGTCGGCCCGAAGAAGAAGGTGACGCCGTGGCCGGTCAGCGCGTCGAGCGCATCCTCGGCCGTCAACCGGCGCAGCAGGTGGATTTTCGCGCCGCAGCTGGTGGCCGTGGTCGAAAGGATGATCAGCCCCGCGAGCCAGGAAAGCGGCATCGACACCAGAATCGTGTCGGCGGAATCGATCCGCCAGATTTTCGCGCAGGCCTGGGTGCCGTGTCCGATCGTGCCATGGGACAGGGCGACGGGCTTGGGCATGCCGGTGGTGCCCGACGTATATCCGATGACGCCGGCGGCGGCTGGGTCCGCCTTCGGCAATTCTCCGTCGAACGCCGCCATGCCGCCCATCGGTTCGACGCACATCTCCAGGTCGATGATGCGCGCCGGCGTGCCGGTTCGTTCGAGGGCCGCTTGCGCCGCCGCCCGATATTCCACTTCGGCAAACAGGAAATGCGGCTCGGCATTCCTCACCGCATAGTCCAGTTGCTCCGGCGCGAAGGATGCATGGACGACCGCCATCGTGCCCGCGGCTCGCCACACGGCGAAGCAGCTGATAAGGAATTCGGGTGAATTTTCGCTCAGGATCATGACGCTCTGGCCTGGCGCAAGCCCGGCGGCGACCAACCGCCGCGCGAGACGCTCCACTGCCTCGTCAAACTCGGACCAGCTCAGGGCGCGGCCGTCATTTTCGATCGCGATCTGCCGTGGATAGGATAGCGCCGCTTTCCTCAGATGATCGCTCGCCAAATCCGTCAAACTCATGCTCCCTTACCTTCGGCCATCCTGTCACCGGCGGCCCTTGCCCGCTCGACCTTGGAAGTCTCAGCCGACTGGACCCGGGAGCCCGCCAGCCACAACGATATCAGCGCCACGGGCACGGCCAGCAGGCCCGCCAACACGCCGGTCGCCAGATCGCCTTGCGAGGAGGACACCTTGCCCACCAGATAGGGGCCGAGCGCCGACCCCAGCAGCGTGCTCACCAGAAAATAAGTGACCGATGCCGTGCCGCGCATGCGGGGCATCACCAGTTCCTGAATGGTCGCGGCGCCTGCGGCCATCCACATGATGCCGATGAAGACCACCGGAATGTTGAGCAGGAAGAAAATCCATGGATTGTGCGTCAGGCACATGCCTATGACGAACGGCACCGGGATCGATGCTGAGGCCAGCCCGACATGGATGCGCCCGGCGGGGTGGCGGCGCAGCATCATGTCCGACAGCTTCCCGCCCAGAAAAACCCCGGCCATGCCGCAAACCGCCGCTGTGATGCCCAGCACCAGCCCGACGGTCGCCTTATCCACGGGAAGGGAACGGAGCGCCAGCGGCGCGGTCCAGAATCCCATGTTGAGATTGAGCATCGATGCGAAGCCGAAACCCACCATCGTGAAGAGGAAGGCAGGTGTCCTCCATGTCAGGGCGAAGGTTGCTGGATCCCGGTGGTACAGCATCTGGGCCGACGAAAAGGCCGCATAGCCGCCAACGCCCAGCGCCATCCATTGCAACGGATCGCCGCTCAGCCGGACAAGCCCCAAGGCGAGCAGCGCCACCGCCACCGCAACGGCGAGATTGAGGGCGAGCGTCTTCCTGCCGCAGCGCGCGGCCTGATAGACCGTGAACGGCGGGATGACGCTCCCCATATCGTCGAAGAAGCGCGGCCAGATATTCTTCTCTTCGGGCGGATAGCTCTGGTCGGACAGCCCCCGCCGAGGCTCGCGAAGCCTGCTCACCAGCGCCGCCATGATGACGCCGGGCATGCCCACGATGAGGAAGGCCGCCTGCCACCCCTGCAATCCGAACGGGCCGGAATCCCCGAAGGACGCGGCCCATTGGGCGAGCGCCAGCCCGCCGATCGCGAAGGCCAGCCCCTGCCCCAGATAGAAGCCGCCGCTGTAGATACCCAGCGCCGTGCCGCGCCGTTCGCGGGAAAACCAATCGGACAGCAGCGAATAGGCGGAAGGATTGGCCGACGCCTCCCCAATCCCGACGCCGATGCGGGCCGCGATCAACTGGCCGACATTGGCCGCCAGGCCGCAGGATACCGTCATTGCCGACCACAGGGTGATGCAGATGGACAGCAGGCGTACACGGTTCCAGCGGTCCGCCAGGCGACCGAGCGGATAACCGAACAGGGCATAGAATACGCCGAATGCCGTCCCGTGCAGGAAGCCGAGCTGCGCGTCCGTCAGGCCGAAATGCGCCTTCAGATCTTCGGCGAGGATGGACAGTATGGTGCGATCCATCCAGCTAAACGTGTAGACGCCCATCAGGACGACAAGGACATACCAGCTATAGCGGCTGTCGGCTGCGTTCGGATCCGTCACTACCGCCGCCCTGCCGCTTCTGTCGGCTGCCGCTGTCGATCCGGTCGCTTCCAATCCTGTCATATCACTCTCTTTCGGTCCCGGCGGCCGGAGTCGGGCAAAAGCTGGCGGCCGGACCATCATCCGGCCGCTGCACCGGAATGAGGGAGGGAAATCCACTTGTGCAGAGTGCATCCCCGTCCATCATCGGCAACCTCCCACGCGTTCACTACATATTGAAGCCCAGCTTCACGCCAATCTGCCGGCCGCGCGAATAGGAACCGACGGTGGAGGTGCTGCTGCCCGGCACGACCGACGAATATTCGACGATCCGCTGATCGGTTAGATTGCGGCCGAAAAGCGAAAGTTTCCAGCGGCCATTTGCCGGGCCATAGTCGATATGCGCGCCAAGCTGCGCATAGCCTTTCTGGACCATGCGGGGGTCATTATAGAGGCTTGAGTCGTATTTGCTGCGCGCGAAGACCGACAGGCCGACGCCCAGTTCATTATCCCCCGATCCGATCGGCGTCACATAGTCGACATAGAGCGAGCCGGTCCATTTGGATGTGAACTGGGTCGGCACCCCCGCGAAATTCTGTGCCCGGCTGACGCAGCCGGGGGCAAGCCCGGCATTCTGGGCGGAATTGCACGGTCCCTTGTCGAAATCGATATATTTGGCGTCGAGATAGGCTCCGTTGAAGCCGACATGCCAATGGTCGTCCGGACGGAGATGAAGCTCCAGCTCCACCCCCTGAGAACGGGCCTTGCCCACATTGGTCACGATGAACTGGAGGTTGGACTGGGCCGATGTCTGCAAGTCAGCGAAGGTCTCGCGGAAGACGGCGATCGAATATTCCAGCATATTGTCCAGCAACAGCCCCTTCGCGCCGAGTTCCACCATCCAGGCGGATTCCGGCTTGAAACCGATGCCGGACACGCCGACCTTCAAGGGGTCCGTATAGGCATAGTCGAACCCGCCGACCTTGTAGCCCTTCACATATTTGGCATAGATCATGTTCCGGGGCGCGACTTCATATTGCGCGATGAACTGCGGTTGCCAGTGATTTTCCGACAGGCTCATGGCGCCGAACGGATATACATGCCTCTCGCCACCCAGCACCGGGTTGTAAACGACGTTCACCGCAGTGCTATCGGCCGCCAGCAGGTCGGCGCGGGTCGTATCGAACGAGGTGTGCGGGACGATATTGCCGCCCCACACCGAATGCGCCCCGCGCTTTTTCAGGTCCGTATAGCGCACGCCGGCGGAGAGGCTGAACCGGTCCGTCACATGATAGCTGAGGTCGACAAAGCCCGACCAAGTCCTGCTCTTCTGATCGAAGGTGAAGAAACGCGCAAAGGGCGTGGCGAAGGCTCCGGTGAATCCCAGCCCTGCCAGCGTAAATTCCTGCGCCACGTCGAGGTTTAGCGTATTGCGTTCATAATATCCGCCGACCTGAACATCCAGCTTGCCGAACGTACCGTTGTAGCGGAGTTCCTGGCTGAACTGCTTGTAATGCGTCCATTGCGGATTGAAGTAGAATTGCGTGTGATTGAGGCCGTCGAGGCCCCATTGGACGAGGCCGTCCGACTTTCGCCACGCGGTGGTCGAAGACAGCGTCCCGCCAGCCACGTCGTAATTGACGTCGATCTGGTAGAGTTCGGCTTCCAGTTCGCTGATCTCGTCCGAATAATAGGGGGCCACATCATAATTGGCGTAGCGGTGATCGTCGTCGCGGATCACCGGATAGAGCGAGGTGTTGCCGACGAGCGGCTGGTTGGTCGGCACCAATGTGCCGCCCCTGTCCTTGAGCCGGTCGATCTCCGCACGCAGCATGATTTCCAGACCATCGACGGGCTCCAGGCGCAGTGTCGGGCGGATGGCGAAGTTGCGCGTGGTCGGCTCATGCTCGCCCTTGATCGGGTTGTAATAGCGGCCCTTGTTGAGATCCTGGAACAGGGCGGCCAGGCGGAAGCTGATGCCATCCGTCAGCGGAACGGTGACGCCCATCTGCGCCTGAAGCTCTTGCCCTTCAAATTCATAGCCAATCGATCCGTCCGCCGAAAATTCCTTTCCGGGCTTCCGGGTGGTGATGTTGATCGCCCCCGCGGTCGCGCTGTTGCCGAACGCGATCACCTGCGGCCCCTTCAGAACCTCGACGCGTTCGACATCGAAGATCGGAATGCGGGCTTCCTGGTCGCGGCCATAGGAGACATTGTCGACAAACTTGCCGACGGACTGCTCGAAGCCGGCGTTGCTGCCCGAACCGAAGCCCCGGATATAGGCATAAGCATTAGCGGCACCATAGCTGTAGGTGAAATTGGGCGTGGTCTTGGACAGGTCGATCATCTGGGTGATGTTCTGCTGAACCAGCATATCACCGCTGATCGCCGTGATGGCGACTGGAACATCCCGAAGGCTTTCCGCACGCTTACGCGCAGTGACGATGATGTCGCCGACACCAGCCCCCTCTTCGGCCGCCGTCACCCGGGGTGTGGCGGAGTCCTGCCCATAGGCGCCGGTGCTCAGAGCCGTAGCCGAAAGAATAAGGGCTTTTACCAATAACCTGTTCACTTTCCCCTCCTTAATGACGTTATATTTGCTGCTGTATGATCAATTATTTCCGCCCCAGGCCGCGTGGAAAACATTCCCTCGGCGGGGCGGGCGGAAGTCAATCCGCCCATCGCAGGATCAATCATATCCAACCGTTCACAGGCTGTCAATGAAACGTTTCATTTTTATGTTGCGCGAAGAGACGCCTTGCCGGCTTTCGCGTCGACCAGTTCCTTCCCGAACAGCGAAATTTCGAGTTGAAGGGGATCAAGATATTCGATCATCTCGGCAAAGCCTCCGTTTTCCACGCGGAAATAGAAGCCGTAAAAGGGCTGCTCATAGCGCCCGTACAGACCGCATCCCTCGCCAGAAGCGCGAAGAAACGCCTGGTTGCCATCCACAAGAATGTGGGAAAACTGCATGCGCGGACGCTCAGTGAAGTTCGACAGCAACGGCGCCAGCCGTGCGAAGACATCGTCCGGACCGATATAGGTACCGGACGCCCTGGTCTTGCCAATAAGGGTATAGCGCGCATCCGGGTTGAGCATGCGATAACATTCCTCAAAACGACCGGCCTGGTTATGCTCGATGAATTTCTCGATCAACGCGCGTGTCTTCTCGCCTGACGCGGACATTGCCTCGCCCTCCTCATGTCAGTGAAACGCCCGGCCCGGTCCGATCGCAAACCGACCTGCGCCTGGGAGCCAGTCACGCTTTCCCGGGTGTCTCCGCAGGCACCAGCTTCTTGCCGTAAAGCGCGATCTCAAGCTGAACGGTGTCAAGATATTCAACGATTTCGGCCAACCCTTCCCCCTCGACACGCAGGAAATAGCCATAATAGGGCTGGTGATAGGGGCCATAGGCGCCCGCTCCAGCGCCCACCGCGCGTATAAAGGCTCTGTCTCCGTCGATCAGGATGTCGGAGACTTTTATCATCGGCAATTGTGTGAATCCCGCCAGCTTGGGCGCGAGCCGGGCGAAGATATCCTCCAGCCCCTCATATACCCCCGAAGCGGGCGTATCCCCGATCATTACGAACCGTCCGTCGCGGTTCAAAAGGCGATAGGCCTGTTCGAAACGCTGGGCTTCGAGATGGTCGACAAATTGCCGAACCAGCGCGCGCGTTTTTTCCTCTGCCATCCATTCTGTCCCCGTCGATGCGCTCGGTCACTGACCGCCGTCAGGACATCCCCGGTTCCGGAACCTTGTCGAGCAGCGGCATCAGCTTTTCAATGCACTCTTCCCTGGAGATCACCTCCTCCGGGGGACATTTGCGGAAGGTGCCGCCGCCGACCCAGATATTCTCGCCGATCAGGCGGCTGTCCTCCGCATAATCCCACACCATGATACGGTCGCTCGTCTGAATGAAGATCTCATCCATGTCATCAACACCAACCGAAGCACCGAAATGCAGCGCCACCTTGCCCGGCATGAATATCTGGAAGGTCGCTCGGCTCGAAAAGCCGTTGTCATCGACACGTAGCACCTCATTTTCGAAGTGCATGACGCTGGCGTTGATCTCGACCATCGATTTGTAGAGTGCCTTGACCCGATCCATGCCATGATATTCGATCGGGAAACCACCCACATACATGAGATATTTGGGATCTTCGACCATCGAATCGGGCGCGCATATTTCCTCATACATACCGCATACTTCCCACATCGCGTGACGGCGGTAATTGATGAGGATCTTGCGATGGCGCGGATTGGTGACCGTCCGGAGCAGATCGTCGGCGGCCTTCGTCAACAAACGGATATCATATTTCATTTCGATCTCCCTCCCAGCCTAAATGCTGCATCCGAACAGAATTAATTGCCCCAATTTTTGGCGTTTGGATGCGCCGGGCATTAATTATGGAAAACGACATTTTCCCCAATCGGTGCTCTACCTATGCGGTATTTACTGCCGTTCGAATTCAGATCGGGATAACCGAACGAAATTCCAAACAACATCTTCATCTTGGGATCGATGTCGAGTACCTTGCGGACGGTACCGGCGAAAAAGCCGAGCAGGGTCTGTGGGCATCCTTGGAGACCGTGCGCGGTCAGCGAAAGCAAAAATGTCTGGCCATACATGCCGACATCTCCCGCGATGCGGACGCTATCATAAAATGGCGGCATGAATAGGAGACAGACGTGCGGAGCCCCGAAAAAGTCCAGATTGCGGAGAAATTCCACACGGCGCAGGTCTTTCGCTTCGCGCGGAACCCCAATTGACTGGTAATATTCCGATGCCTGCTTGATCTGACGCTCACTATAGGCGCCGTAAAGCTCATCATAACCAAAGGGATAGTCTGGCGACAGCTTTCCTTCCAGTTCATCGGCGAGCATCGCACTGCTTAACTCGTCACGCGCCTTCCCCGAGACGATGTGTGTTTCCCAGGGCTGGATATTGGCATTGGACGGCGCGGTTTGCGCATCCTCGAGCACCGCCCGGATCGTTTCCTGTGGGACGGGATCGGGAAGATAGGTTCGAGCAGAATAACGTTCGCGGACCACATCCTGAAAAAATTTGGCCTCGGGCACGTGAAGAATCTCCATTTTCTGTTCCGTCGAAGGTTCCGAAACCATCCTTCAACGAGTCTGGACGCCGGGATATCTAGTGCGTTGGACAAGGGCGTGCAAGCATTTATTGAAACGTTTCATTTTTTAAATTTAGCCTTGGCGCAGTCCTCGAAGTCATTCTCTTCGCGACGCCGGGCCGCTCAGGTGCACAGCATTGTTGATATCACCATCTGGCCCAACGGCATAATCCCCGCCAATAGCGTCAACGAACATAATCTGTGATTGCGCCGCTTCCATCCGCAGCTTTTTCAGCGGCGCATATTCCTCGCTATCGTAAAAACGATCTGCCGCCTCTCGCGAGTCAAATTCGATCAGGATAACCCGCTTGATGCCAAGGTCGCCCTCAAGCGGATGCACCGCACCGCCACGAACAACATATCGCCCGCCATATTGGGCGATGATCCGGGGAACCTGCGCGAGATATTCGCTAAAGCGTTCCGGCTCGGTTACCACGACATTCCCCAGCAAATAGCACTTCATCTTCCACATCTTCCACCTTCTTTGAGCGGGTGTGACATCGGACGAATCCTATGCCATGGGCTACTCCGCACGCCATAGTTCATCGATTAGGTTTGCCTTTCTTGCAACCTTACTCGGGCAATCCATCAAACGCAATGAAACGTTTCATATAATCAATGTTCCGTCACCGAATACAAATTGCCTCCATTCCTCGCGCATTCGGTGCGCGTAATGAACAGATTAATGATAAAGCAAGGGGGTAGTTCTTCTCACAACGAAATGGAGTTCGGCAGGCAATCTCGTCGGGCGAGACACGGTCCCATCTTGTCCTGTCCGGGGACATGCAATCATCCATGATGACCAAGCGTGAGAGAAGCGCTGGACGATATCATATGCCTTGGAAAGCGACGTGCCGCCCTTGAAGGTCTATGGCCCGCAAGGTCCAGCGCACGAACCCAGCGCTGCAAGGTCCAGCAGACTCCGCAAAAAATTCCATAATATCCTTATTTTCCAAACAATTATGGCGGATAATAATGAGCATGACGCCAAACCTATTGCCTATCGGAAGTAGCAACCTGAATAAAAGTTGATCTTGTTCGGTTCATCGCAAAATTTCGCCATAGGATTCGCGCTACCCGGAGGTTCTGGCTTGCAGGGTGGCAGTCGTCGTCACTTCATCGATGATGCCTAGACCTGGCCGCATCCCCCGATGTTGCGCCACGCTTTGGCTTCCATGTTCCCGCCGCTCTGGAAGTTCATATCCCTGGGGTTGCCCACCGGCATGCTTTCCGGATCGAAGCCAGCCCGAATGAGCGAAGGGATCAGGTAATTGCCGTGGACCCCAGTGATCGCGTTCGTGTACAAGATATCTGCCGCCGAGCTATCGACGATCATCTGCTTGTAATCGGGGGTGGCCGTAGCCTTGTCGGTCGCGATGAATGTCGATCCCACATATGCCAGGTCTGCCCCGGAGGCTTGGGCCGCAAGGATCGACGCTCCGTGCGTAATCGCTCCCGACAGCACCAGCGGTCCATCGAACCAGGTTCGTATTTCGCGCAGGAGCGCGAACGGTGACAGCATGGCCCGCCCGCGCCAGCCGCGACCCCTATGAGGCCGGTCGCTCCACGCTTTATCTATCGCCTTGCGCGCGAAACGTCGTTAATGACGTCGTGGAGGGCGATCCCGCCATATCCCGTGATCGCCTCGTTGACGTCAAGTCACGATCCCAGCGACGTGATGACGATGGGATCTTGCACTTCACACAGAGCTCGACGTCGTGTTCAAGGCGATCGTTGCTCTTGTGGACGATCTGGTTGACCGCGAACGGGCGTCGTCCCTCCGGGATAGAGACTCCTTCGCAGATTTCTGCGTCGGGGATTTTCTATGATGTCGGGAACGACCGATTGCCGGTTGTGATCGTGTCACACCGGGAAGAAGTCGGAAGACTGATAGGTTTCAAATGAGGACTGATGGTGCGCTTACGGGACTCATAAAGTTGTCCTAATACTCTCAATATAAAGAATAATTTTCGCATGTGGGCGACAAAAGCCCCCGGATAAGCCCCCAAAAAAATTTGGAGCCAAATCGGCACAAATTCGAGTCCTGCCGGCTCATTTTAGCAACGGTTCTTCTACCAACCGTGCCCACCTCTCCTTGAAAAGTTGGCGCTGCTGACCTCGGTAGAGTCGGGAGGTGGCCGGCGTCATGCGGCGCGCCTGTGGGCTTGCCGTCAAAACGTGTGGCCTCGTAATTTGATACTCGCCGCCGCCTCTCCTGCGCGGACTGGATTCTTAAAATACCAATCCCAAATAGGCCTTTCAGTTTGTGTATCCATTGGCTACACTCACGGCCATGTCGGGGAAAGATTCCGGGCTTCGCATTCGCGTTGAAAAAGCCCTTCGCGATGAATTCTTGGAAACCTGTCACGGGCAGGACCGTCCTGCCGCGCAGGTCATCCGGGAATTCATGCGGGAATATGTCGCCAAGGCAAAGTTGGATAGCGGATCAAAGGGATTGAAAAAGTAAGATGCTCACCGGGGAAATCCGCAATCAGGTCGATCAAATCTGGAACGCCTTCTGGTCTGGCGGCGTGTCCAATCCGCTCTCGGTGATTGAGCAGATCACGTACCTCTTGTTCATCAAGCGGTTGGATGACCTCCACACGCTTGAGGAGAACAAGGCGGCGGCGCTCGGCATCGCCATTGAGCGTAGGATTTTCCCAGAAGGACAGGACGAGAAGGGCCGCGCCTACGCCGATCTTCGCTGGTCGCGCTTCAAGAATTTCGAAGCCCGCGAGATGATGGACGTGGTGGCGGAACACGTTTTCCCCTTTCTGCGTCAGCTTGGCGAGGAAGGCTCCAGCTACGGCCAGCACATGAAGGATGCGCGGCTTGGTTTCAGCAACGCCGCGCTTCTGGCCAAGACCGTCGATATGCTCGACAAAATTCCAATGGAGGATCGCGACACGAAGGGCGACCTCTACGAATATATGCTCGGCAAGATCGCGAGCGCGGGCACGAACGGCCAGTTCCGTACCCCACGCCACATCATCCAACTAATGGTCGAAATGACCCGCCCGACGCCCGACGATGTGATTTGCGATCCCGCCGCTGGCACTTGCGGCTTCTTGGTCGCGGCTGGGGAATATCTCCGCGATAATCACCCACAGCTCTTTCGTGATGAAAAGCTCCGCAAGCACTTCCACGGCAACATGTTCCACGGGTTCGATTTCGACCCGACCATGCTTCGTATCGGAAACATGAACATGACGCTGCACGGCGTCGATAACCCGGATATCAGCTATCGCGACAGCTTAGCGCAGGAGCATGACAGTGATGCCGGACGCTACTCGCTGATCCTGGCAAACCCGCCGTTCGCGGGATCGCTGGATTATGAGGTCACAGCCAAAGACCTCCAGCAGATCGTCAAGACTAAGAAAACCGAGCTTCTGTTCCTCGCGCTCTTCATTCGTCTGCTCAAGACCGGCGGACGGGCGGCCGTGATCGTGCCCGACGGTGTGCTGTTCGGCTCGTCCAAAGCGCACCAGTCATTGCGCGAAATGCTGGTCGAAAAGCACAAGCTTGAGGGCGTGGTGAAACTACCTTCCGGCGTGTTCCGCCCATATGCGGGCGTGTCCACTGCCATCCTGTTCTTCACCAAGACCGGCGTGGGCGGGACGGAGAATGTGTGGTTCTATGATCTCCAGGCCGATGGCTTCTCGCTCGATGACAAGCGCACGGCGCTGCTCGATGAGGCCAAGCTGGGCGTGTTGCCCGCATCGCCGATGAATGATGCAGATCACGCCAAGAACAATCTGCCTGATGCTCTGGCGCGCTGGCTGCGCCGGGAAGAGGGTGAACTGGAAAATCCGCGCACGGCGCAAAGCTTCTGCGTGCCGAAGGCCGATATCGCCGCCACCGGCACCTATGATCTCTCGCTCAACCGCTACAAAGAAGTCGAGCATGCGGAAGTCACACACGACAGTCCTTCCGACATCATCAAGGAGCTGCGCCAGCTCGAAGTGGAAATCAGTGATGGCCTAACCAAGCTGGAGGCAATGCTGGGATGAGCGCGTGGCCAGAAATTGATTTTAGAGACTTGGTGTCAGACGAGACAGGCGGCAACACCAAAACGCTTCAAAGCGACTATCTCCCAGCGGGAAAATTCCCAATCGTCGATCAAGGGCAAAGCCTGATCGGTGGATATACCAATGATGCAGCTCGTGTGTGCAGAGCCGAGCTACCCGTCATAATCTTTGGTGACCACACTAAATGTTTCAAATTTATCGATTTCCCGTTTTGCTTAGGGGCAGATGGAACGAAGGTCTTGCGGCCTAAACAGGCTGTTGATGAGCGCTATCTCTACTACGCATTGCAGCGCATCCATATTCCCGATGCAGGGTACAGCCGCCACTTCAAGTATCTAAAAGAAGGAAAAATTCCTCTCCCGGCGATTGAAGAGCAGAAACGGATTGCAGCGATCTTGGATCAGGCGGATGAGCTATTTCGCAAGCGCCAGCGCTCCATCGCCCGCCTTAATCAACTCAGCCAAGCCATCTTTCAAGAGATGTTTGAGGCTGAACTCAGCTCCCTAGACAGAACTGCACTCGGAGAACTTGTCGAAGAATTCCGATATGGAACCTCTAACAAGGCAAGTGAGGGAGGCGGTCATCCGACACTGCGCATTCCAAATGTCGTTGGAGGCTGCATAGATGCAACGGACTTGAAATTCGTACCATTAAGTGACGCTGAATTTAATCGCCTCAGACTTGTTGATGGTGACGTTCTTTTTGTCAGAACAAATGGAAATCCTGATTATGTTGGCCGCAGTGCCGTGTTTACGCTTGCTAAGGCTAACGCCTTTGGAGCGGAGGAGAGTGGATGGGCGTATGCGTCATATCTAATTCGCGCTCGTCCAAATCCTAAACTCCTAAACTCATGGTTTCTTCAAGCTTATCTCAGTCATCCGCAAGGAAAAAGGGCTTTGAAGGAGCGGTCGAAGACGTCTGCAGGTCAATTCAATATCAACACCGAAGGCCTGGGGTCGATTCCAATGCCCAAGGTTCATATTGAGAGGCAGATGGAATTTGAAAAGGCGATTACAAGTTTGGACCCGGTGATATCGTCACTTTCGGTAGCAGATCGGTGTTTTGAAACTCTTTTTCGTTCTCTCCAACATCGTGCTTTTCGAGGGGAGCTGTAGCGATGCGCGGCGACCTCAAGACAGCATGGCCGTATGTGTGGAGCGACATTTGGGTTCGCTTGGCCGAAACCAAAAACGCGCCTGTCGAGCTGTTTGCTGAGCTGTATCAGGCGTTGATGCCAAAGCCGCGTCCGCCCGCAGCTCCGGCAGAACCGACAGTGTTTGATGCTGACGGTAAGATGGGCGATCCGGCTGAGATTGCCGTCGCCGAGGAATATCAACTAGCGTTAGAATCGTACAATCGCGAACGCCTTGCCTATGAAAAAGCGATAACCGCTGAGTCGGAAGATGTTCGGAGATGGTTGCGCGAAGGATTGCAAGCCACACTCCAGACGGAAGCCGAGGCTGTAAAGGCGTTAGAAAAAGCTTTTGAGCGGATTGACGACATTGGCGGCGACACGCTTTCAAATCGCTACGTCAATCTAGTCGAATCTTTCATAGAAAAGTACAATCTTCGCTACGATCTTCGTCGTCCTTTTTCGCTTCATCCCACGATTTCGGGGGTCTTCACCCAACTGATAAGTCAGTTGAGAACCACCACCAGCGCCGACGCTCATTTGCATGGGATCATGGGAGATTTTGAGGAAGCGTTTCGCGATTTGAAGGCTGGTGCGACGCCTGCGCGCATCAAAGCCTGCATTTCCCGCCAAGCAAATTTACTGGAAGCTATCGGCCAGATCGCACCTAATGTTACGAGTAACACGCTCGGTCAGATTTGCGAGCAGGTAGGAACATGGCCTCACGTTCAGCTCAAAGAGGCCGCGAAGAGCGTCTATAAATTTTCCAACCAGTTTCCCGGCATCCGCCACGCCGGAACGCCAGCAACGCAAATTAGAGAAATGGAACTGCGCGACCTGATCGCTGTGTCAGTCATTCTTACAGGTTTCGCGCCATACCTTACGGACCGGCTCAGCGCCGATAACATCTACGGGGTCGGTCAATGAGTCAGTTCGCCTTCCTGAAATCTGAATTTTCTCCAGTCTATGAGCTGGCTCGGAAGGCAGAAGTGGCGGCTCTCGCCGATCCGCGCGGCGCGTGTTTCTATGCGCGTCTCGCCCTCGAAAGCGCGGTCAAGTGGATGTACGAAAACGACCGCAATTTGCGATCGCCCTATGACACGGCGCTTTCGGCGCTGATCCATGAAGGGACGTTCCGCGCGCTGGTCGGCAATGCACTCGTCACCAAGGCGCGCATTATCAAGGATTTCGGCAACAAGGCGGTGCATGAAGTGCGCGCCGTGCCGGTGCAGCACGCCGTTACGGCGGTGCGCGAGCTGTTTCATTTCTCCTATTGGCTGGTGCGCACCTATGGGCGCGGGGCAAAGCCGGACGCGGCGATTGCCTTCAATGCCGAGGCGCTGCCGAAAGCCGTGCAGGTCGAGGCTTCGACGCTCGCCAAATTGCAGGCTTTGGCCAAGGAGAGCGAGGATTCCACCAAGGCTTTGGCCGAGGCACAGGCCGCGCGGATCAAGAGCGAGGAAGATCGCCTTGCGCTCGATGCCGAGCTGAAAATCCTTCAAGCTGAAATCGCCGCGATCAAGGCCGCGAACCAGAAGGCCGAGGACAAGCACGATTATAACGAAGAGAAAACCCGCGATGCCTTCATCGACTTGTTGCTGGCGGAGGCCGGTTGGCTTCTCGATCAGGAACGTGACCGCGAATATCCGGTCAAGGGTATGCCCAACCAAGCCGAGCAGGGCTTCGTCGATTATGTGCTTTGGGGCGATGACGGGAAACCGCTGGCGCTAGTTGAAGCCAAGCGTACCAAGCGTGACCCGCGTGTGGGTCAGCAACAGGCAAAGCTTTATGCCGATTGCCTTGAGGCAGAATTCGGCGTGCGCCCGCTGATCTTCTATTCAAACGGGTACGAACATTGGCAGTGGGACGATACGCGCTATCCGCCCCGACAGGTGCATGGCTTTCTGAAAAAGGATGAGCTGCAACTGTGGCGGCAGCGCAAATCAACGCGTCGCGCGCTTTCCAGCGTAAGCATCGATCCAAACATCGTCGAGCGCTATTACCAGACACGGGCAATACGCCGCGTCGGAGAGGTGCTCGAAAAAGATTATCAGCGAAAGGCGCTGCTGGTCATGGCTACAGGTTCCGGCAAGACCCGCACCGTCATCGCCCTGATCGACCAACTCATGCGCGCAAATTGGTGCAAGCGCGTGCTGTTCCTGGCCGATCGCGTGGCGCTGGTCAAACAGGCGCACAACAATTTCAAGGCGCACCTGTCATCCGCGCCGAGCGCGAACCTGATCGAAAAACACGATCCGAAAAAGAACGATCACAACGGCGCGCGCGTATGCGTGGCCACATATCCTACGATGATGAATCTCATCGACGAGATGCAAAACGGCCAACGCAAGTATGGACCGGGGCATTTCGACCTGATCGTGATCGACGAGGCACACCGCTCGATCTACCGGAAATATGGCGCGATCTTCGAATATTTCGACAGCCTGCTCGTCGGCCTCACCGCCACGCCGCGCGATGAGAGCGACCGCGATACCTATAAACTCTTCGAGCTTGAAACGGGTGTCCCGACGGATGCCTATGAGCTGGATGAAGCTGTGGCCGACGGATTCCTCGTTCCGCCCAGCGTCGTTTCCGTGCCGCTCAAATTCGTGCGCGAGGGCATCAAGTACGAAGAGCTGTCCGAAGAGGACAAAGAGAAATGGGACATGCTGGAGTGGGAGGACAAACTCCCCTCAGGTGACATCGAGCCCGGCGCGGTCAACCAATGGCTCTTCAACGAGGACACGGTTGATAAGGTGCTCAAGCACCTGATGACGCACGGCCTCAAGGTTGCCGAAGGCGACCGGCTGGGCAAGTCCATCATCTTCGCCAAAAACCACGATCATGCTCAGTTCATCGCGAAGCGGTTCGATGCCAACTATCCGCATTTGGCCGGTCAGTTCGCCCGCGTGATCGATTTCAAGACCGAGTATGCCCAATCGCTGATCGATGATTTCTCCGACCCTGAAAAATCGCCGCACATCGCGATCTCGGTCGATATGCTGGATACTGGCATCGACGTGCCGGAAGTGCTGAATCTCGTCTTTTTCAAGATTGTGCGCTCTCGGACGAAGTTCTGGCAGATGATCGGGCGCGGAACGCGCTTGCGTCACGAACTGTTCGGTCCGGGGCGGCACAAAGAAACCTTCAACATTTTCGATTTCTGTCAGAACTTCGAGTTCTTCAACCAGAATCCCAAAGTCGTCGATAGCCCAGTGGGCGAGTCGCTCAGCCAGCGTCTTTTCGCCGCGCGCGTGGCGATTGCCTCGCATCTCCAGGAATTGCCGGAGGCGGAGCAGGAGGGCGGACTAGCTCAGCTCAATTCCGATATTCGGGGGCGGCTATTCGATGAAGTCAGCGGCATGAGTCTCAATAATTTTCTCGTACGCGCCAAACGCCGCGCCGTTGAGCAGTTCCAGCAGCGCGAAGCGTGGGATCGTTTCAGCGGCGAGGACCAGAACACCCTGATCCACGAGGTCGCGGGGCTTCCCACGGCGCTGGTCGATAACGACATCGCTGCGAAGCAGTTCGATTATATTGTTCTGAGCGGCCAGCTTTCTCTCCTGCAAAACGATGCGAACTTCTCCCGGTGCAAGGAAAAGGTCGTGGCGCTCGCCGGGAAGCTCGAAGAGCTGGGCAATGTGCCCATGGTCGCCGCCGAGATGCAGCTCATCCTGGAAGTGCAGACCGACGAATACTGGCAGGACATCGATGCCTGGACGCTGGAGCAGATGCGCCGCCGTTTGCGCTCGCTCGTCAAGCTGATCGAAGGCGACGAACGACAGATTGTTTACACTGACTTTGAGGACGAGATTGGCGAAGGCGCGGCCATAGCGTTGCCGGACGTGAGTGTGGGCACCGATAAGGCGCGCTTTCAGATGAAGGTGCGCCATTTCCTGAGATCCCACGCCGATCACATTACGATCCAAAAACTCCGGCGTAACGAGCAGCTTACCCCGAAAGACTTGGCCGAGCTGGAGCGGATTTTGCGCGATGAGGCGGACGCGTCAGACGACGATTTTGCCTTGTTGCAGGAGCAGGGCGGGCTTGGCCTGTTTGTCCGTTCGTTGGTTGGCCTTGACCGTGAAGCGGCGAAGTCCGCCTTCGGCGATTTCCTGGCGGCGCAAAACCACAGCGCCAATCAGATCGAGTTCATCAATCTGATCATCGACTATCTGACCGAGCGCGGCGCGATGGACCCGCGCCGCCTCTATGAAAGCCCGTTTACGGACTTTGATGATCAAGGCGTCAGCGGCCTGTTCCCGCAGGCAGATGTCACCCGGATCGTGCAAGTCTTGAACGCTGTGCGCGAGAGGGCCGCTGCATAACGCTCCAGCGTGCTACAACGGCTATGTGAATCACCCAGAGTTTGCCGGAGGCCCCAACTCCTGAGGGGAAAGTGTAATGAGCAAACAACGCACCGATCTTGCCTCGCGAACGCCAGCATTGTCGGCACTGTGATCGATAAGTTTGCTACTACGCGGTGCCTGGAATCGGCGCAGTCGCGGTCTGAAGTCGACCGTCACAATTGTCCCAACTGTCGCCATTCCCACACGAATATCATTGCCGGTTCCGCTCGAGCAGTCGATGCAGGCTGGCGACCGGGATTAGAGTGGCCGACCCGATCTTCACGATTTCGATCGACCCGTCCTGGATCAGCTCATACAGCTTCGATCGCCCGATGCCGGTCATCCTCACGGCCGTTGCAATACGAACGCTGATGGGTGCGATCATCTCGCTTTCGGACGGAGGCAACGGTTCCTTGGCGGCATTTGGAGCGGCAATGAGATTCCGTGTGATGCGACGCATGAGAAATTCCTTTTGATAGCGATAGGGTGAAAATCAGGCGGGATTGGCAGGCCCAAATGGCCCGTTCGGCCTGCTTTGCTGCTGGATGGATCCCCCATCTGCGCCGCTTCTCTGCCCGATCAGGCGTATGTCCGTGGGACGATGACGGCCGTTGTTTGCATCTGGACTTTCGGCATCGCCTGGGGCGTCAGCAGCGCTAGGATCGATGGTGTCCGACACTATCGGATCAAGCCGGACCACTTGTTCTACGCGATCGACATATGCGGGCTGATCCGCCTTTGCGGGGTGATAGCGATCAGTGAAACGAATCACTGGAAGGTCGCGCCCGAACCGCAGATAGCCGGTAAGATTGGGCAGGTTCACGATCTCGGTGGGAAGCACCAGCGGCCGCGTAACCTGGGTCCGGGAGAGGCTGACCCCGTCGCGCATGTCGTTGACGCCATAAGACATGCCCTCATTGGCTTCCACCTGCTCTACCTGTCCCAGATTGCTGGAAATATGCCGTGCGGTGGGCTCGTCATTGGCCCGCAGCGCGACCCAGGTGGAGCAATAGCCGGTCAGCGCCGCCGCCTCCTGCCGACCATAGGTCGCCTCGAGCTGCGGATAGGACTGGAATCCCAGGATGCCGCAGCCACCATATTTCCGGGCACGAGCGAGGAAGTCCGATAGCGACGGCAGGCGTTGCAGCGAAGGCAGCTCGTCGATGACGCAGTAGAGCCGTCGCTGCTGGTCGGGCGTCATACTCATGATCGCGTTGATGGCGATGTCGAGCCACATGGTGATGAGGGGACGCAGGGTCGGAAGCTGATCGGCTTTGACGGTGATGAACAGCCAGCCATCATCCTCCTCATTGGTCACCCACCGGCGGATGGAGAGACCAGCCCTCGTGTCGTCAAGATAACGAAAGCCGCGCAGGACGGACGCGAGTTCGGCCTGGATACCAGCCGATGTCCTCTCCCCTTCCTGGGAAATGAAAGCCGCGCCGTCGGAACCCTCCACAAATTCGGCCAGGCTCTTGAGCCCCGAACGGGTGATGACGTCGAGCATCACCGAAATCAGCATCCGGTTCTGCTCCTTCAGGCCGCGCATGACCGCAACCAGCGTGCCGCGCGCCGACTTCGCCCAGAAAGGATCCTTGCCGCTGTCGGGCACGACCGATTCCGCGATCTGGTCGTAATGATAGTCGATAGGGGCATCCATCCAGGGCGCCCACTGCGACGATCGACTATCGAAGGGGTTGAGGATGATGTCCTTTCCCGGACGGTAGAAGCGTTCGACGAAGCTGCCCGCCGTGTCATAAACGATCGCGCGCTTGCCCTCCTTGCGGATGCCCTCGAGCATGACGTGGAGGATGTTGGTCTTCCCCGTCCCGGGGGCGCCGCTCAGTAGCAGATGCTCCGGCTCGTAGGCGGCCGGAATCTGGATGCCGCCGACCTTGAGGCAGCCCTTGGGCAGTTGCCGCAAGCGCCGCCGCAACTCTCGCGCCTTGGCGAAGCTCGCCCCGCGCAGGAACTGGTTGGAGCCGATATGCCGACCGGACTTGGTAAAATAATACCAGACGGACAGCATGATTCCGAACGCGATGAACGCCGCGCCGCTGCCGTAGAAGAGGAGATATTCCTGTCCCTCAGCTAGTGCCTTGCGGGCGGCGTTGGACTGGAGGATCGCGTCGGCCCGGGTCCAGTAGCGAAAGCCGCCCGGCGTCACGAACTGGATCGCGCTCGATGGGCTGCCCACCACATAGACCTGAAACCAGGCCTCCCCGATCCGCTTCAGCAGATATTGAGTATAGGCCGGCACCCACTCCAGAAGCGCCCAGCCGGTGAGCATGACCCAGACGATGAGGCAGGCAATGCCGGTCTGACGAATGACCTGCATCGTCATTCGCAGATTGTGAACGATGGCCTGACCGCCGCGTGTCATGGAGCCCAATGTGTCGTTGCGGAAGATGCTCATTGTCCATCCTCCTCACGACGGAAACCGTCGCGCCCGACATCAGCCAGCGGGTCTTCGGAGGGATCGAGCAGCCCCCGGTCGCGCATCAGCAGGCGGGCGTTGGCCGTGCCCCGCGCGAGCAATTGCGGTGACTGATCGGCTGCCATTTCCGCGACGAGCGCATAGGTCTGGATCGCGATGCCCATCAGTTCATCCTGGCCGGTGAAGATGTAGCCGCCGCGACCGATGGCGACATCCTCGATCAGGGGACGGACGAGAGCGGAGATGGAGAGATTGGCGGTAGCGGCACGGCGCTTGAGGCGGCGGTGCAGCTCTCCTTCAAGTTGGATAGTAATTACAGGCATAGCAAATCCTTAAATGGATCTGCCCGCCATGGCTGGACTGCCATAGCAGCATCCCGCCACGCATGAACAGGGGATGGGCAATGAAGTGCCCATTGCGCACTTTACTGCGCATTGCGCATATGAATGCGCAACTTGGCAACGGCCGGCCCACGCTCATCTAAGCCAGCTGGGAACAGCCCGCTTTCTGTCCCGGCCAATAGCCTTATTCACCAGATTTTATCTTTTATTAACAACGATCTATGCCGATCTGCTATGAGACGATCGAATAAGATTATTCGGATTTTGTGATCAGCCGAATAAGCTTATTCGGCAATATCTAATTGAAATATAGCGACAAATTGGCGCAGCACCCGTGCGTAAGGTGCATTACACTCGGCCTTGGCCGTGCGTCGGATACTTCGCAGCGCCCCGCCGCTGCGTCCGCTTTGAATTTCCGATGGGCGACACTTCCGGCCAGTCGGTGACAGGGCCACCCAACGGCGCTACCCGCCAACGATATTCGAATCAGAAAGAGGACCGGCGCCATGCTGCCAGCGCGCACCTACAGCATTTCCATCAACCGCGACTGGCAGGCTCTTTATGAAGCGATCTGGCGACCGGAAGTCTTCCCCAAATGGGCATCGGGCCTCGCCGAATCCGATCTGCGGCAGGAGGGCGACAAGTGGCTCGCCGATGGTCCAGAGGGGCCGATCACGATTCGCTTCACGCCCCATAACGACTATGGCGTGATGGATCATTTCGTCGATACGGGGGACGGCAAGGAAATCCATGTCCCCCTCCGCGTCATCCGGAATGGCGACGGGGCAGAGGTGATGCTGACGCTGTTTCGTCAGCCCGGCATGGATGATGAAATGTTCGCGCGGGATGCCAAATGGATCACCCGCGACCTGCGGGCACTCAAGAATTTCGTCACCGGCTAGAGGGCTGCCTCGAGGGCGGCGATCTTCTCGCTACAGACGATATGGACGACGCGGCCCAGCTCCTCGACCTGCGTTCCTAACCACATCAGCTCTTCCTCGCTGATGGTGTAATGTTTGGAGTAGCGCGCCTTCACATAGGCGTCCTTCAGCTTCTCGAACATCGCCCGCTCGGCCCGCGTGTCGCGCGGCCAGACGTTGAACAAGCGGAAATCGAGACGCTCGGCTTGGGTGCGCAGGAAGCCCAGATTGTGGACATGCGGGGTGTAGAAGGTCGTCACCAGCAGCACGGTATGATAGAGGCGTTCGGCGGCTTGATGAAGCAGAAAGGCCGCGTTGTTATGCCAGCCTTGCTCGAGCGAAACCTTGTAGTTGTGGAAAAACTGCCCTCCAGTCGGGTACCACTCCTCAAAATATTCCTTCGCCATAGCCAGCGCTTGCGCTGGCGTTTTTGGCCGGGGCTTGTGCAGTTCGCTGGCGTCGGCTTGGTAAAGCGCGATCCCCTCACCGGCGACGTCCATGAAGAAATAGCGCCCATGGGCGAGTCCGTCGTTCACCTCCTGCAAGGTGTGGACGATGAAGTTCACCGGGGTCTTGAGCGTCTGGGTGATCGCCAGTTCGCGCATCAACCGCTCGTCCGTCCTCTCCCAATATTGGACGCGGTCGGTCAACTCCTTCTGGTTGACGATGATGAGCAAGTCATAGTCCGACTTGTAGCCTTTGGCGGTATGCGGCTCGTCCACCCATCCGCCACGCGCATAGCTGCCGTAGAGGATGATCTTGTGGATCCGGCCCGCCTTGCGCTTGCCGGTGGCCAGATTGTTGGCATCCCCGAATTCCTCGAAGATGATCTGCACCACGCGCTCCAGTTCGCGCTGTTTGGAGGCGGGCAGATGGTCGAGGTCGGTGCGCATCGCACACCTCCTAGCCAAACAGCGCCCGTCCACCAAATGAAGATGAACGGACGCGGCCGGGAGACTATCGCCAAAATGGCGATTCATTGCAAAGGCCCGTCTATCTCCCGCACCAGATGCTTGAGCGCGGTGGCGAAATGCCGCTCCACCGCGCCCACATCCTCGCCGATACGGAAGGCGATCTGCTCATAGTTGAGGCAATCGAGGCTATGCAGCAGGAAGACGATCCGGGGGATGGCGGGAAGCCCGGCCAGCGCCGCGCGATAGCGCTGCCGCTCGGCGGCATGGGCATCGTCGGTCATGCCGCTTCCTCCCCCTGATCTTCCCCATCCCGGAAGGCCAGCAGATAGTCGGCCGCCTTGCTGGCCTGACTGGCGGCGCGAAAGATCGCCTTGCTGTCCTCGCGCAGGACCGACAGCCATGCGCCCAGATAATCGGCATGGCGCACGGTCGGCACGATGCCCAATTCCGCGCACAGGAAGGCGCTGGCCATTTCGGCGATCAGTTCCTCTCTTGCATAGGCGGGACTGCCAAAGCCGGTATCGGGCAGACGATCCAGCCGCGAGCGATGCCCGGTCCAATGGCCCAGCTCGTGCAGCGCGGTGCGATACCAGTTGATCGGCTCATGGAAATGTTCGGGCCGGGGCACGCGGATATAGTCGTCCAGCGGGGCGTAATAGGCTTCCCCTCCACCGATCCGTATGTCTGCGCCCGTCGCCTCGATCAGCGTCTGCGCAGCGGGAAGGGTCAGCGCCTCGCCCCATGTCGTGATGGCGGCCATGGCCCGATCACCCAATCCATCGCACTGGTCGAGGTTGAAAACCGTGAAGCGCTTGAGGAACGCAATCTGTCGCGGTTCGCCATCCGGTCCGGTCGGAGCGTTGTCGCCCTCCCTGGGCGTGAACCTATCCGCATAGCAGACGGTCGTCCCCCGCTCCCCCCTGCGAACATTGCCGCCCAGTGCCTGCGCCTGAGCGTAGGTCAGCCAGCGCTGCGACCCATAGCCTTCCTCGAACAGACGGCTCCACAGGATCAGCACATTGATCCCCGAATAGCGCCTGCCGGTCCCTGCGTTGCGCGGCAGGCCCAGCGCTGCCCGACCGTCATCCCATGGCCGCACCCAAGGCAAGGTGCCTTCCTCGATCTGCGCGATGATCCGATCTGTCACCTCGCTGTAGAGGGTAGCGCCGGTCCGTCCCTTATCCTGATACCCCATTTCCTTTCTCCTTCCCGCATCACACCGGCCGCCGGAACGGCGGGGGTGGGCGGCAGGAGCGGACCGGCAGTCCCACCGATCGAGGCGGGCCGCACCCGCAGGGCCGCAACGAAGAGGAGGAGTTGGGGCGAAGCCCCGACTTGCGGCTCGCCGCGGTGGGACTAGAGGGCAGCGACGCCCACCCCCGCCGCGCCGGAGGCCGATAAGACTCAAACAGACGCCATCGCGCCCCGCGCGATGACCGCAGCCAGAAACTTCGCGCTGCCTACCGCAGCGCTCCGCATCCATTCAGCCAAACATCGAGATCAGGGGGACGTCGGCCATGACGCGCCGCCGCCTGCCCGACCAACCTTGCATCCAACGATGACGCCAGATGTCAAAAACCACCCCCGAAAGGGGTATTGACTGACACGTTCCACAAAAAGGGCAGACGACGGATGACCGCCGCCTGCCATCGTCTCAATCATGCGGCTTGCTGGATGGGTTCATCCTCGGCCAAGTCATCATGTTCTTCGCCGATCTCTGCGACTTCCGGTTCAGCCTGTTCCGGCTCCCCCTCATCCTGCGGTTCAAGCAGCGGAGCCACCGCCTCCCACCGCTCGGCGCTGCCAACGCCGCCGCGCTCGGTATATGTGGACGGTGGAAAGGCCATCCAGCGCGGCACCCAGCCGTCCCGCTTCTCCCGGCCATTGGTTCCGGCCAGACAATCCCGCACAATCTGTCGCTGCACCTTGGCGGTCGCCCCGGCATTGCCCGATGCGGCTTCCTTACCCGCCACATCGGCAAGGACATGGCCCATCACCTCCCGGTCGCGGATCAGTTCGAGCAGCGCGTCATCCGCTTGCCAGCATGACGCCATATCCACCGCAAGCTGAACGCCCAGCAGTTCAATGAGCGCCGACCCCGCTTCCAGCGTTTCTCCCATGACGATGGCGAGGATGCCCAGCACCATGGCATCATCAAGATCGAGAAGCCGTAGATAGAGCGGGATCAGTTCCCGATCATAGCCGTGGCCGGTAACAGTCGGCGTGTCGGGATCGAGGCCGAGCAGGTCGAGCGCAATCCGCCGTTCCTTGTCGAAGTCGGTTTCCGACGCACAATTCTCGACGCTCTCGCTGATCGCATCGGTTGCGCCCCTCTGAGAAGCAACGTCCACCCGCCACAGCGAAGAACCGGCAATGGCATGGGCAACCATCAGCCGCAGGGCGATGGCGGGCGCGGCCGCCACCTTCGCTCGCACGGCAGCATGACGATGCAAATCGACATAGCTGGCCAGCGGTGCGGACAGTTCGGGCCGAACCGCCTTCTCGACGCTGCCGCCCTGTTCCAGCTTCCGGGCCTCCTTGATGGTGACATAGCCCTCATGGAAACTGACGTCGCCGCCATGCCCCACTGTCACATAGATGCGCCCGCCCTTGGCCTTGGGGCACCGCTCATGCTGCCATGAATGAAAGGCCTCGCCCCGCGACATGACGGCAATGTCCTGCCATCCGGCGTCGCGCAAAGCTTCCACCCGTTCGCCAATCGCCGCCTCCTGCATCTGCCAGAACAGGTCGGCATCAGCGAAATAGCTGTGATCGCCGAACAGGTCGGCCACGATCCCGCCCTTATAATCGGCCGGGTCGAACAACGCCTTGTCCGTCGCCACGGCGCTGCCACCCAGTAGCCACGATTTCACGTGGTGCCCCATAGGCGGCCGGGCATCCTCATCGTCCAGCAGCGCCAGCCATTCGCGCTGCCGGGCCTTGGATGCCAAGGTCAGGTGCCGAACGGTCACGGCGTCGATGCTGTCGCCGCGATAGAGGTTACGGATGCGGGGCAGAAGATTGCCCAGCGCCAGTGTTCGTTTGACCTGCAAGGCGGTCAGCCCGAATGTCAGCGAAATATCCTCTGGCGACCGGCCTTCCTTGACCAGCCGGGTGAACGTCTCCCACCGCGTCACCTCGTCTGGATCAAGCCGGGCGATATTCTCGATGAGCGAGGCTTCCAGCGCCGCCGCGTCATCGCCCGCCTCCATGATCGCGCAAGGCAGCGGCTCGACGCTTCCCTCTTCCTGCGCCACGATCATAGCGGCATGATAGCGCCGCTTGCCCGCGACAATCTCATAGGTGGTGGGACTGCCATTCTGCCGCACGATCAGCGGCACCAGCACGCCCCGCGCCCGAACGGACGGCAGGATATTGGTCAGGTCCGGCGCCTTCTTCACGCCGCGCATGTTCGCAGGCGAGATCGAGAGGCAGGCAATGTCGATATGCTTGAGTTCCATCTTCCTTACTCCTCTTGCGCGCACCGGCCCCGGAAAGCGGGGTGGGCGGCAAGAGCGCACCGGCAGGCCCGGCAAAGCGGCGGGCTGCATCCGCAGGACCGGAACAAGGTGAAGGAGCCGCGCCACAGGCCGGCTTGCCGCCCGCCGCGACGGGCCTAGAGGGAAGCGACGCCCACACCGCTTAGCCGGGACCGGCCGACGCCATCGCCCCCGGCGATGTCCGCCGGCGATCCTTCAGGATCGCGCGTCAGCGATCGAAACCCGGCAGGGCCGAGACAAGCATAGCGCAGGCTCGGTGGCGCGCAGCGGCATAGAGCGCGACCCGCAGGGAGACGTCCTTAAATCATCCAAAGCAGAACAACTTACCTCTTGTTCGAACCCCTGAAGACAGGCCATGAGAAGAACATATATCGGGGGATAGTCTGGCCATGGCCTTTGGGGTTTTCATTCATCGTACAGATTCGATCTATGATGATAGCCCGGCTGAACGCTATCAGTTCCCTTCCCAATATCTCGGCCGCGTCTCCGCCTGCATCAACGACTGGATCGTCTATTATGAGCCGGTGAAGGTCCGTAACTCACGCGGCTATTTTGCCGTCGCCAAAGTCGAACGGGTCATCCCCGACCCACAGGCCCCTGGCATGTACATCGCAATGATCGAGCCGGGCAGCTATCTCGAATTCGCCAACCCCGTCTCATTCAGCGGTCCCGACGGTCTGGTCGAACGCGGCCTCCTGAACGACGCCGGCAAGATTTCCGGCCGTGCGCAGTCAGCGGTGCGTCCCATCTCCCCCGCTGATTTCAACCGCATTCTTGATCTTGGGCTTGAGGATCGGGCACCGCTGCTGCCGCGCGTCGATGATTTGGGTTCGCCCTTCGTCCGCGAGGACAGCATTCCGTTCATTGCCGAACAAGAGCGCGTCCGTATCCCTACGCTTATATCAAGAGTCGAGCGGGACCGCGTTTTTCGTCGCGTCGTGCTCCGTGCCTATGATGAGCGCTGCGCTATCACAGGGCTGAAGCTCATCAACGGCGGCGGCAGAGCAGAAGCGGAGGCCGCCCATATCCGCCCCGTCGAGGCCAATGGCCCCGACAGCGTCCAGAACGGTATAGCCCTGTCCGGCACCGTCCACTGGATGTTCGATCGCGGGCTCATCAGCCTGTCCGACGATCTCGACATCATGATCTCGCGGCAGGCCAATGACACCGACAGCATAACGGGCCTCATCAACCGGAGCGGACGTGCTAACCTGCCGCTCCGTGCGATCGATCGGCCGCACCCGCATTTTCTCGCCTGGCATCGCGACAATGTTTTCAAACAATGATGCGAGCGTTCAATTTTAAAGAAGGCATTTGGGGGATGAATTTGCATGCGTGAGGCTGAATTTCGGGCCTGGTTGGACCAACGCCTCTGGAAGGGTGAACCCCTTACCAAAAAGGCAAAGGACAATCGCGTCAGGCGATGCGCACGCGCTGAACGCGGCCTGAAAGGCCTTGGTTATGAGCAGGCAACCCTCGAAGAGATTTTTGATCTGGGGCTCTGGGAAAAGCTGACCGACCAACTGACCCAAATGAAGGACGATCCAACTGTCGATCCGTCAGTCATAAAATCGGTCGTGCCGCAGGCAGAAGAGCCGAGCGGGCAGCTCTCCAACATGATCGCTGCCTTAAAGCAATATGGCTATTTTCTGGAGGGGCAGGATGCCAATTATGGCTCCACCGATGAAGCGGACGCCATGGATTCCGTAATGACCGACGAAGAGTTGCTGAGCCGCTTTGACGGGAACGAGCCGTTTCGTGCTGCGCGGCAACGATGGACTGAAGAGCAGGCAGCATCATTTTGCAACATGGCCCGCGCCGTCAACGCCGCCGGGCTTGATTGGTACCACACCAGCATTCCCCAGATCCGCTTTGGACGGCGCTCGCCAGAGAATGATCGCGCAGAAGGCACGCTGGGATCGGTCCAGCTGAGACGAGATGGCGGCTTTCTGGAATTCAGTCATCAGCACGAGCGCCTCGGCCTCGCCGGCAGTTACCAGTTCGACCAACAATCGGCTGAACAATTTGTATCAGCCATCGCCGATGCTGATGACGCCATTCGCGCCTGGCGAACGCCAACGCCGCCCCGGCCCGGAGTATGGCCGGATGAAACGGCGATCGACGAAGAAGAATCGCAGGCAGACCGGATCAGACAATATGTTCTGACCCGGTACATCATCCCGGCCCGTGAACGCGGGGACGCAAGCGTGACCATCGTCGTGGGTCCGCTGAATAATGAAATGCGCCTCAACATGGCCTGGCCGAACATCTGTCAGGCTCTGGAAGGCCCTAAATTCCAAAAATTGGCAGCGGTGCCGCCGCCGATCGGCGAAGGCCCCAAGCAAAGCACCACAAGAAAATTGACGTTCGACCTGTCGGAGGGAGCCAGCCGCATGGCCCAAATGAAATCGGAACCCACAAACCTCATTCTTTATGGCCCTCCGGGGACCGGCAAAACCTATCGCACCGCGCTGGAAGCCGTGAAGCTTTGCGACGGTAAGGCCGACTATCCGGAAACTGCGGAAGGCAGGGCAGACCTGTTGAAGCGCTATCGCGAGCTTGAGGCCGAGAAGCGTATCGCATTCGTCACCTTCCACCAGAATTACGACTATGAGAATTTCGTGGAAGGCCTCCGACCGGAAACGGGCGGATCAGGCGAAGCCGAAGGCAGCACAGCGGGTTTTCGCCTCGCGCCTCAACCAGGCATATTCCGCGAAATCTGCGCCTTGGCAGATCAGGCGCGGACCAAACCGGCGCCCGCTGGATCAAGCGAATATGATTTTTCCGGTCGCCGTTTCTGGAAGATGGGTCAGGGCGCCATCGGCAGCGAGGATGACGTCTATGATGCCGCTGTCGCCAACAATTATGTAACTTTGGGTTGGGGCGGGACCATCGACTGGAGTTCCGACCGCTTCTCCACGTTCGACGCGATCAAGGCTGAATGGCAGGCGCAAAATCCCGATGATCTGACCCCGAGCCATTGGACACAGATGTGGCCCTTCCGCTGCGAAATGAAAGTCGGTGACATCGTCATCGTGCCTTATGGAAACACGGCTTTCCGGGCGATCGCAGAAGTGACGGGAGATTACCGTTTTGAACCGTCGGCGGAAGGCTACTACGCGCACCGGCGCGACGTGCGTTGGCTGTTGACCCTTGATGAGCCGTTGCCTTTGGACACGATAGTCGATGGCAATTTCACGATGCGCACTCTCTATTCCGTGCCAACCAAACGGGTTAATTTGCCGGCCTTGGGGCGTCTGATCGTTGGTGAAGATCGTGAGGATGCGCCCGCCGTAGAACAGAGCGCGCCGGATCAGTTCGTCCTCATCATTGACGAAATCAACCGCGCCAACATCTCCAAGGTTTTTGGCGAGCTCATCACCCTGATCGAGCCCGACAAAAGGCTTGGAATGCCCAATGCCATCACCTTGACGCTACCCTATTCCAAGAAGAAGGATTTCGGCGTCCCGGCCAATCTCCATATCATCGGGACCATGAACACGGCCGACCGTTCTATCGCGTTGCTCGATACCGCGCTGAGGCGGCGTTTCACCTTCCGCGAGATGGCGCCCGAGCCAGACCTGCTCGAAGAAGCTTCGCAGAGAACGGGCGTCGACCTTGTCGCAACCCTTTCCGCCATAAACCAGCGCATCGAATATCTCATCGACCGCGAGCATCGTATCGGACACGCCTTCTTCATTGGCTGCAACAATGCGGGCGATGTGGATGCAGCAATGCGCGACAAGGTGATCCCGCTCCTGCAAGAATATTTCTTCGAGGATTGGAGCCGCATTGCCGCTGTGCTCGGGGACGGCTTCATCGGCAGTCGAACTTTGAAATGCCCTATGGGGGAAGGCGACGACCGCAAAAGCTGGTTCGTTCGTTGGGAAAGCCGGGAAAAGGATCGGATGGGTTTCCCACCTGAGGCCTATGCTCGCCTGTTGGGCAAACCGCTTCCCGTGGTGATCGAGGCCCAAGCGGCGGAATGACCCATCTTACTGTCCATGAATGGGGGCGCGTGGGGGTCCATAATGACGGAGGACAGGTTCCCCCGCGCCATTTTTCGCGCCGCCAGGCCAACGCATTGTTGGCAGCGGCGCGAGCGCACCCACTGAGCGGAAATGAAGGCACAGCCATCCTTTCTGACCACCATCGGCATTTGACCGCTCGGCAGCAGGTCGGCGTCATTGCGGCCCCCGGATGTAGTCTGGAAATTCTTCCGAAGATCGACCCGGATGATGCGCAGGACGACGCCGGGATACGCCGCAGATTGGTGCGCATGCTGGATGTCGCGCTTGGCCTCAACATAGGCGATGGACAAGCCGCCGCCATGGCGAAGCAAGACCATACCCTGCTGGAAATCCTGATCCGTCTTTTCGCGGACCGATTATTTGCTGAAGCGAAGCGCGGCTTGCCGCGCGCATATATGGCTCAGCAGGAAGACCTGCCCTCCCTGCGGGGTCGCCTCAACGTAACCCGCCAATTCACCCATAATGCGGTGCGTCCAGACCGGCTGGCCTGCAAATTCGACAATCTCATCGCTGACACGCCGCTTCTGCAAATAATGAAGGGCTGCGTCCTGTGTCTGAGGCGGCACGCAGTTGCTTTCGAGACGGTGCGGCGCCTTGATGAACTGCGCTTCCTCCTGGCTGACGTCAGCGATTTGAGTCCTAATGCGCTGCCCTGGAAGCAGGTGAAGATCGATCGGACGAACCGGCGATGGGAAACGCTCTATGGCCTTGCTCGCCTTTTCCTGAAGCGCGAATGGCAGTCCACTCACGCTGATCCGACGGCCCGACACGGCATCACTCTCCTGTTCCCGATGAACAAGCTATTTGAGGCCTACATTACTGCCCTCATGAAGCGCGCGCTTGCAGACACAAATCTGACAGTCCATGCCCAAGGGGGATTTCTTAACTGCCTCATCGAAGAAGGTGAGAATGGCGAGGAAAGCTTTCAGACCAAGCCCGATATACGCATCAAAGATGGGCAAAGAACCATCATGGTGATCGACACAAAATGGAAACGCATCTCCAGCAACATTAACGATAAAAAGCGCGGCGTCAGTCAGTCTGACGTTTATCAGATGATGGCCTACGCCCGGCTTTACCAACCCAACGAAGTAATGCTGCTATACCCACATCATGCTGGCTTGGGAACCGCGTCACTGGATGCGGGCTATATTATTGCAGGCGGGAATGAGAAAATGCGCATTGTAAGCGTCGATCTTCGACTCATGGATGCCGCTCTTACCAATCAACTTACAGAGATATTAGGATCGACGAAAGACATCGTTCACTAACTTAGTGAAATCCTGCGACCATCGCTGTGCAATTTTGCCGCAAGCGATTAAGCGGAAGACCCGCCAACCCGTAAAGCTCCGCCACGAAGAAGCGGTGCAAACCGACCAAGTCGTGCAACGCAGCAATTGCACGCATCGCCGCTATGAGCGCTGCCCTTGCTTCCGCGTCCTTACTGTCCTGCCATTCCTTCTGCGCGACGCGGTAAATAGCACCGGTATGAACGACGTGTAGAGCTTTACGATTGGGCCGTTATCGGCAATTGCTTGAATACGGCCTTCCAACTCATGGAGTGAACGTTGCCTCTACCTATCCCTTTGCAATGCCTTACCAATGGCGGAACCGGATTCTTGTTGTCTTCCGACAATAAGAAATGGCTGGTGACATGTATACATATTGTGACTGGCAAAGTGGAAAATACAACGGATGTCCGGCAGTTCGAATTCGCAAGTATAAATGCATTAGGAACAGAATTAAATATTCCCCTCGTCGTCGGCAGAGATCAGAAATTTATTGCAGTAAGCGATCCGGGAAAATCCGGGAAAATTCTCGATATAATGGCCATTCCATTGTCGGATAGTCAATATTCTAAAATTTCCGCATTCGGATCGTACGACGTTGACATGATATGCGATATTGAAATTGGCGAAGAAGTTTATGCGAATGGGTTTGCCGGAATAAATCTATTGCAAGAGCCGAAGGCATCTTCCTTCTTTGGAAAAATATCCAAGGCGAACACTGCTCGCTTTGTTATAGATGCGCCCAGTATAAAAGGCCTTTCAGGATCAGCTGTCACCAGTAAAAATGGCTTGGTTGGTTTAATGTACGGTGATGAAGGATCTGATGAAGCTCCGATAGCCGCGACATGCGTGCGCCTTAACGTGGTAAAGCCTGCTATTTTTCAATGATTCCGCTGTGCTTGCTCCGACAAGGGGCATAAACAGAACAGCATCTTTTGGTCGTGCTTATGCCGGGTTCGAACGGCGGTGATTGGCGCCGTGCCACCAGACCTGTGAATGGCCGGTTTTAGCGGATTACGGCAGTTCTGCCATCGCATCGGAACGACGTCATTTGATCGGAGCAGCCGCCGTGTGAAAGACGGCTTTCAGCAACAAGCGTCAGAACGATAGCTACTTTGCTGCTCCGACCATGAAATAGCCACTCTATAGAAACCGGTAAATTCCGGAACAGGGACGAAACCCTTTCAGGGCGCTTTATCGAAATTGAGGTTGAGCTTCTGCTGATAGACACCGATCCGTTTCTTCGCTCGGTCTATCACATCGCTGAAATGCAAGATCTCGAAATATGTTTCTCCCAGCGGCTGGCGTGTAGCCGGGTCCATAAGCGGGCTGGACTGGAACCAGCCCTTCCCGGTCGGAAACGGTGTCCAAGTTCCACCCAAGCGGAGATTGTTGACCGTATCACCGATCAGATAGCCGTAAAATTTCCGCAGTTTCCCGCTGGATTTGGCTGCAAGGAGATGGGCATATTCGGTCAGATCACCAATATGCTCGTCGGTGGACACGCCGGGAGCCTTGAACTCCACGATGATGGCCGATCCCTCCTTGCTGAAAAGCGCGATATCCGGCCGCTTTCCGCCATTGTCGTCAGCCCGGCGCGCGAGCAATTCCTGAAATTTCTGATCTATGTCGCCCTCGAAAACCGCCTCGCCATCATTCCACTTGATGCTAGCAAGCGGCATGTCGGAAGCGATGTAATCATAATAATGATATTCTTCACTCAGCAGCCAGATATCATGGTCGGATACGTCCTGGCTGTCCTTCCGCATGGGGAAGAAGATATTGTGGATGATCTGTTCGTCCTTGCGGCGGACACCCTCTGCTACCGCCTGCATCGCCAGTTTCTTTCCGCACGCAAGAGCCAGGATTTCGACGATCGCCGCGCGGCGGACGATAAGCTGCGACAGGTTGGCCATGTCGAAATTTTTGAGCGAAGACGTGTATTTCCACGAAATTTCGTCGATCTTCTCGCGATATTCTTCTGAATCAGGTTCTGCCTTCAGGATTGCCTCCTTCAAGCTGTAGATTTCAGCTGTCTCGTCGATAACCCGTTCCTGATACTTTTTCAGGACGCGCTCAACCACCGCCTTTGCCGGCTCGCCATAGACGATCCGGGTCGAGGTGTCGGCCAGCATGGCTTCGCTGATGCCGAATTGATCGGTGATCTCCTTGAGTACATCCTCCTTCTTCCAGTCCGCCGGTGTTACCATTGCGTCAATGATCGGGTCGATTGCCTCGTGGATCGAGCCGTAGGACAGCTTGGCGTCGGAGAACATATCTCCGGTTGGAATGTCCTCGGGTATGTTGTCGAAATCATCCCGTTGCTCGTTGACATGTTCGTCGAGGAAGTCGCTCTCGATCAGGACGATATGGTGAAAGCCCGCCACCGGGTTATTCTGTTCGCTCCGGGTCCGCAGATATCGAGCCGTTATGTTTTTGACGGGAGAATATTTCGCGCAGAACGCTATGGCATTTTTGGGAAGGCCATAGAGGGAGGCGTCAAGCTGGTAGTGCGAGAGCTTGAACGTCTGGAATGTCCCCAGCGTGTCACCCGAACGCGGATCGCGTTCTTCCACCTGAACGACAGGGGCGGTCGTAACGGTCGGCAAGTCAGAACGCTTTAAGGTTTCGGTCTGATCTCCAGCCTTCCAATGGGACGTTACAAATTCGAACTCAAAGTCGCCAAGGCGGCTTTCGAGGCCCACTAGCCTCTGAAGAAAAGCGACCAGCATCTGCTTCTTCAGGAGAAGCGCCGAGAATAAATTGCTCAGCGGTTCGCCTTGGGCGATGCGCGCCCGGGCCGTATCCTTGAACTGTTCAAGACGAATGAGCGTCCCGATGTCGGCCGCATTTCCCGGCGAAGAGGTGAAATCGCCATAGTCGATCTGCTTTTGCGGTTCGGAATACCGCATCTGGCGCCGGATGATCTCCGATCCATCACGATAGGTGCTGTCGATCGACAAGGCTGAGAAGTGATGGAAAAACTGGATTCGGCCAGCGCCTTTGCATTGCCCGATCCCCGAGATGGTAAGGTCGTCCTTATAGGACGTATCCTTCGTCAGAAACGCCTTGAGCTGATCGTCCCCAAGGCCGCATCCGTTGTCCTTGCAGGACAACGCCATGTTTTCCCCATCACCGAAAAGGTCGCTGGCTGAGAAATCTACCCGAATTTTCACGCTGAGGTTCGGAGCCGATCTGTCTGCGTGAGTTCGGATAAGAAAAGAGTCTATGGCATTGGAAATGATTTCTTCAAAAACAACATAGGGATTGGAGCTTAATTTGGTGTTTTTAATGCTCCCTCTGATATCTAGTGTCATATTCGTTTCAATCGATGCCCTAGTTCCCGACGAGGGTCACTTCTGACCGTCACCTGGCTGACAAGTCAAGCGTGCCATCCGGCTACCAGGAAAAATCAAGCCATTTCCTTTGGCGTGCAAGGTAACCCGCAGACGGACAAGGAATAGTTCCCTTGCATATCGTCTCCCTCGCCCGGCGCTGTCAAACGGCGTTCAAAAGGGACCCCCGATCGGCGTCGAAGAGGGACCCCCTTTTCAGATAATATGATGCTGGTTTGTTGAAGATGGCCTTGCGCTGCGTGCGGCGGAGGGCGGGCGTAGCCCGAC